>JAIPJV010000051.1 GCA_021734005.1 Fidelibacterota bacterium | reverse complement strand
GGTAGAAAACCGGGCTGAAGGGTTGGGCCTAAAAATTCAAAGAATAACAAAAACAGACCCATTGTCAGCACCAGATTGTAGATTGTGGCGATAATAATTTTATAACGGTTCTCTAAAAGCATGTTTTTACCGATTATCTTCATTGCAAACCCTCGTCTGATGTGAGTTGATCAAGCAAATAATTCATATTTACCGAACTACCGGCGATCCTGCAAAAATTTTCTTCACCGAGTTCCTGAATCAATTGCAAAAAGTTAGTAGCAGAATCTGTTGCTATTTGAATTGTATTTCCCAAATCCTGAAGATCATTAACCATAGAGCTGGATTCGAGTTCTTGCAAAATTTGCGAGCGCTGTTCGGCCTTTATTTCCAGGTAGCCGGTAAAATCCAGATCCACATGTTCGACCATTGTTTCCAGGTCGCCGTCATAACGCACAGTTCCATTATGGAGTACTATCCAGCGGTCAGTCACAGTTTCAATTTCTGTAAATTCATCTGTGGCAATTACTGTAGTTTTTTCACCTTTGATCCTTTTTAAATAATCGAGTAAATTTCCCCGGATATGATAGTCCAGATCTTTTAAGGGTTCATCGAGGAGCAAAATAGGAGCATCCTGAATCAATACCAGGATCAGATCCAGACGGCGCTTGATTCCTTTGGGATAATGTTCAGGGAGCTCATCGAGATATTCATCAAATTCTAAAAGAGACGAAAATTGTTTCAACTTTTTACGAAATTTGCGCTCCGTTGCCGGTGAATAATCCAGATATTTCTCAATGTTCTGCCGTCCTGTAATCCAGGGATTATGAATATTGTGAGGAGGCAGAAAAGCCAGATTATGGCGGAATTCTCGGTCCGATTTATTGATTTCCTGTCCCTGGATATAGACCTGTCCGCCATCTATTCCAGTTAAGCCGGATAGGATTTTGAGCAATGTACTTTTACCGGCGCCATCTCTACCAACAATAGTAAAAGTACTCCCCTTTTCAATACCAAATGACAGGTCGCTGATAACATGATTCTCTTTAAATCGTTTACCAACATTTTTGAGAGTAATTGATGCTTCCATTAATGGGCCTCATACCAGGATTTTCCAATTCCAATATCAACTCTGACTGGAATATCGAGAGTAAGAGCAGATTCCATCTCCTTTCTGACCATTTTTTTGAGTTCATCGACTTCATCTTCAGGAACTTCAAAAATCAGTTCATCGTGAACCTGCAAGATCATCTTGGTCTTCCAGTCTTCTTGATTTAGGCGTTTATCAATATTGATCATTGCTATTTTGATCATATCTGCTGCTGTTCCCTGAATGGGCAGATTGATAGCAGTTCGTTCAGCAGCTCTTTTTTTATTCTTATTGTCGCTATTAATGCCATGAGTATAACGGATACGGCCTGCCAGAGTCTCTACGTAGCCTTTTTGGCGAGCTTCTTCCATTGTATTGACAATGTATTGATTAATGCCGGGATAGGTGGAAAAATATTTATCCTTGAGTTCCCGGGCTTCTGCCATAGGAATATTGAGTTCATTGGACAATCTGTAGGGCCCTGCCCCATACATAATTCCATAGTTAACTACTTTGGCCTCTCTGCGCATTTTAGAAGTTACCTCGTCTTCATCAACTTTGTTAACCAAAGCCGCTGTTCGAGTATGGATATCTACGTCATCACTTTGAAAAGCATCCACCAGATTATTATCCTGAGACAAATGAGCCATAATCCTCAATTCAATTTGTGAATAATCAGCTGATAATATTTTGTAATTTTCCTGCTGAGGTTTGAAAGCTTTACGAATCCGTTTACCTATGTCAGTTCGAATCGGAATATTCTGAAAATTAGGCTTGCTACTTGTCAATCGTCCTGTGGAAGCAATCGTCTGATTAAAGGATGTGTGAATTCGGCCGGTTTCCGGATTGACCATTTCAGGAAAGGCATCCAGATAAGTGTTTTTGAGTTTGGTTAATTTTCTGTATTCGAGGACAAGTCCGGGAATTGGATTTTTATCTTCCAATTTTTTGAGCACTTTTTCAGCTGTTGATCTTTTTCTGATCTGGGGTAATTCTAGACGATCAAACAAAATTTCGCTGAGCTGCTTCGGTGAATTAAGATTAAATTCTACACCAGCCTCATCATAAACTTGTTCTGAAATATTGTCTATTTTTTCTGTAATTTCTGAAGACATTTCCTTCAGATAGGGAATCTCAACATACACTCCATTTTGTTCCATATCCATAAGAACCGGAATCAGAGGGATTTCTATATCATAATAGATTTCATCGAGATTTTTCTTTTCCAGTTTTTCCTTCAAAATTGGTGTCAACTGATAGGCAACATCAGCATCCTCACAGGCATAAAAAGTAATTTCATCCAGAGGAACATCAGCCATTGATTTTTGGTTTTTCCCTTTACCTATTAATTCTTCAATAGGCTGCATCTTGTAATAAAGATACTGCTGACTAAGTCGATCCAGGTTAAATTTTCTATTATCGGGCTGCAATAAAAAGGCTGCGATCATAGTATCAAAATGCAGTCCTCGAACATCAATTCCATACCTTCTCAAAATAAGCATATCATATTTGAGATTCTGACCGCATTTTTTGATATTCGGATTTTCCAGAATTGGCTTCAATTTATGGAGCGTTTCCAGTTGCGGTTTATCAGAAAACAAAGTTTTTTGCTTTTCAGAATAATTAACCGGAACATAGGTTCCGCTATGCTTATCAGCACTCAATGAAACACCCACAATTTCTGCTTGCATGGGATCCACAGATGTAGTTTCCAGATCAACTGATAAAAGTTCTGCATCCTTATATTTTTCTATGATTTTATCGAGGTCTTTCTCCGTTTTAACGGCTTGATAATTTTTCTTTTTCCGAATCTTTTCCTGATCCTCCTGAAATCGCTGAATAAAAGAATGGAATTCCAGATCCTTGAAAAGTTCCATTAATTTATCTTTATCAACCTCTCTATGATTGAACTTGTCCAGATCTAATTTTACGGAAACGTCAGTATCTATTTTGGTTAATTTTTTAGAAAATCGGGCCTGCTCTTCACCTTTTTTAAGGTAATTCCTAAGCCGCTTGCTTTTTACCTTATCCAGATTATCATAAATATCTTCAATTGATTCAAAATTATTCAATAATTTTGCCGCTCTTTTTTCGCCAATTCCTTTTACACCGGGAATATTATCAGAAGAATCACCCATCAAAGCCAAAAAATCCGCAACCTGTCCAGGCTTGATATTCCATTTTTCCTGCAACTCCTTGCCGGTGATGATCTCATCTTTTTTCTTGCCTCTGCCGGGTTTGTACATGTAAACATTATCATCCAGAATCTGCATAAGGTCTTTATCCCCGGTTACCATATAGACTTCCAGTCCTTCTTGATCAGCTTTACGGGCTAAGGTTCCCAGCACATCATCAGCCTCATACCCCGGCTTGATCAAGACTTCAATATTAAGAGCACTGGTTAGATCGTGAATATAAGGCAGTTGCTTAACCAGATCTTCGGGCATGGCTTCCCGGGTGGCTTTGTACTCAGGATAGATTTCATGCCGAAAGGTTTTTTCTGAAGCATCAAATACCATAGCAATATGATCAGGCTTTTGATCTTCCAGCAGATTCATCATAGAATTAATAAAAGCATAACAGGCTCCAGTAGGAAATCCATCTGACCTGACCAAACCGGCTCGGATCATTCCAAAATAGGAACGGTAGGCTATAGCCGAACCATCTATAATATAAAGATTTTCTTTCGACATATTGAAGAGTCTCCTTACAAATTGTATTTATATATTTTTTGATCTACCCGGCTAGGGCTTAACGATTATATAATTTAAATTTAATTTACGTTCAATTTCCATACCGATCTGTTTGGCTCTGGCCCGGGATGGATAGGGGCCCAATTTGACAGCCTGAAACTTCTGATTGGACTGTTTTTCCTGTAGATAAGCTTTATAACCCTGTGATTGAAGTTCCTCCATCAAAGAACGGGCATTATCGGGCTTTGAGAAAACACCGATCTGAATGGCAAATTGTTCGGAATTCTGTGGGCCGAGTCTGCTTTTTCTCTGCCCCTCACTGATTGTATACAAAGACAAATATTCTGAATCTTTTAGATAAGGTTGCAATTCAGGATAACTATTTCCCAGTTTATTCTTATAAAAATCGATCAAGTCAGTCCTGTTAATAGCCTTTAAGCTACAAAATAGAAGGGGCACCACATCTTTGGTTAATTCTGAATCCGAATGGTCGGTGATAAATTCCTTAGCCATTTCCACAGTTTTGTGATATAATCCTGTTGTATAATTGTATTTGATCAATTCAACAGTAGCTTTGAGTGCTGTTTGAGAATCTGGATATTGGTTTATTATCCTGTTATAGATGCGAACAGATTTTTCAGCATCATCTTCTACAACAGCAGAAAGAAAAAGCACTTCAGGATTATCAGGGTAATTGTCACGAAGCTCTTCCACGGCATTCCGGACTGATTTTAACTTTCCAGCCTCAATATCACGATAATATTTCTCCAGATTTTGGCCGGTTAGTAAAATTGTTGTAAATATAAATAATGTAAATAATTTTTTCATATCTCTATTCATTAAAAAATGTATCGATTAAACCACATTCCGGACATATCCATGATATTTTATCAACTTTATGTCCACAATTAGAGCAGACATACTCATTTTTACGCTCGATCTGTTCCATAATATCAATCAGTATATTTTTAGTTTTATGATTATTGTCATCGACAAGAATACGGGCTAAACTGATTTTAGCTTTTAAAGATTCAGGATGTTTATCAATAATATTTTCGATCAGGGAGATGGCTTCATCAATTTTTCCCTTGCGAACTTTGTACTCAGCAAGTTCAATGCTTGTCTCCAGATGATAGGGCACTTCTTCCAGTACATCTTTGTAATAATTATAAATCTCATCAAAACGATTCTGCTGAAAGAGAACTTTTTTGAGCTGCGGATAGATCAAATGGGATCGATGAGGAGCTTTATCCAGAAATTTTTTCCACCATTCAATAGCATCATCAGGTCGATCATCTTTAATATAGGAATCAGCCATATAATAATAGGGCGCCTCACAACTACGGTCATATTTGCGAGCCTTGCGAAATATCAGACGGGCGTCATGATAATCTTTATCATCATATTTTTGAAGACCTTCCCTGGTTTTATAGATTGCCAGCAAACGTTTATTAGACTTATTTTTCTTGTCATAAGTCTTTAAATGCTCAAAAGCCTCTTCCCATCGATTCAGATCCCGGTATAACTTCCAGGCCGTTTTCAAAGCCCATTCATTGTTACTGTCCAGATCGAGAACTTCCTGAGTAGTTTTGATGGCTTTATCTTTGTCATCAAGAGCTTTATAATCCTCTGTTACCTGAGTGAGAACACTGATTCTTTGACTTTTGGTAATGCTCTGGCGAAAAAGCAAACTTTTATGGATCTTAAGCGCTTTTCCCGGCTTGTCCACCTTGCGAAAAAGCATACCCAATTTTATATAGACATCAATATTTTTAGTATGTTCTGTATCATTATACACATATTTCTTAAAACAGTCGATAGCCTCCTGATAATTACCACTGATCATATGGTTGAGACCGCGTGTATACAAGCTTCCACTATCCTCCTGCCCTCTTTTTGAGAAGAAAAAATAGTAGATCACCCAGGCTAAAATAGCCACGGCAATTATTATTACTGGAATGAGAATATTTGAACCCATAATATTACCTGTTTTTATAACTTATTCTTCTTCGATTTCTTTCAATTCTTTGTTCCTGAGCAAATTAACTTCTTTTTCTAGTTTTTCATATTCTTTTGTAATAACTCTGAGTTTTCTTTTGACCTTTATCAATTGAATACCGGAAAAGAGCATTCCAAAAATTGTTCCCAGAATAAAAGCAATCGTAACTACTACAATCGCCTCAGTAGTTATAATTTCCATGTTAAAAAAATTGATAGAAACAGTTTTACCAGTATTTTGCACAACAAACAATACAATTAGAACAAGCAGGAGGAAAAATAGGATTACTTTTGCAATTTTCATGGCGACCTCCACCTAGGTTAATTCTTATAATATTTTCCGAAACTATTCTTCAATTTTACCGAAGAGTGAAACTCCGGCAGTTTCGGTTATTTTTACATCAGAAAATTGGCCAACCTTGCCTTGACCGGACTTCATGATGACCAATTTATCACTCTCCGTTCTACCCACCAGTTCGTTTGGGTTTTTCTTACTGGGACCTTCAACGAGAACTTCCAGAGTCTGGCCAACTAATTTTCGGTTATTTTTGCGAGTGTGGGAATGCTGAAGTTCAATCACTTTTTGCAAACGCTCATTTTTCAGTTTGTAAGGAATATTATCCTTCAGATTCCGGGCTGCATAAGTACCCGGTCGAGGTGAATACTGGAACATAAAAGCATTGTCGAATTCGACCTTTTTTATAACATCAATAGTATCGGCAAAATCTTGATTCGATTCTCCTGGAAAACCGACAATCACATCAGTTGTCAGAGCGATTTCTGGAATAATGGTCTTGATTTCCTCGACCAGTTCAAGATATTCTTCTTTTGTATAAGTACGATTCATCGCTTCTAGAATTTTTGTGGAACCGGATTGAAGCGGCAAATGGATATGATTGCAAATATTGTCGTATTTGCTCATCACTTTTAACATCTCAGTAGTAAAATCGCTGGGATGAGGCGACATAAACCGAATACGCCGAATACCATCTACCTGAGCGACACCCTCCAGCACATCACTAAACGCCTTGCCCTCATAATGATAGGCGTTGACGTTTTGGCCCAGCAAAGTTATTTGAGGAATTCCCTTTTGGGCAATATTCCGGGCCCGTTTTAATATAGATTTCATTGGCCGGGATCTTTCTCGGCCCCTTGTAAAAGGCACAATGCAGTAGGAACAAAATTGATTGCATCCCCGCATAATTGAAATCCAGGCATTTAGATCATTATCCCGATGAGGTTCTATGTCATCATACAATTCTTGTTCTGATAATTGTGTATGACCGAAGGGTAAATTCTGATTATCCAGAATTTCATCAAATTTTCTATATGAATCCGGCCCTAATAAAATATCTATAAAAGGATATTTTTGTTGCAATTTTTCTTTACCCCGAGCAGGAACGCATCCCAATAAGCCCAATTTGACATCATCATTTTTTTTATAACCTTTATACTGAGCTAATCGAGCAATTGCCCGGTCTTCTGCGTTTTCCCTGACTGAACAGGAATTTACCAGAATCATATCAGCTTTTTTAGGATTGTCAGTTCTCTGATGACCATATCTTTCAATAATAGAAGCCACAATCTCTGAATCAGCCTCGTTCATCTGGCAGCCATAAGTTTCAAGATAATATTTCATATAGAGACGTTCTCTTCCTTTCTTACTGCAATGATTAAGTTAAGAATAATACCAATTTTATTAAAGGAAATATTTGTTAGTGCTTAAAGAGAAAATAGTGATCAGTCTAAAAAACCCTGGAAATAATACTTGGCAGGATTCTTTTTTATACCATAACGACGGACTTCATAATGCAAATGAGGTCCGGTACTGCGGCCGCTAGAGCCAATCTCACCGATTTTTTCACCACGCTTCACTTCCTGACCGGATTCTACATCATAATTATGAAGATGAGCGTATACAGTTGTATATCCATTCCCGTGATCTACATAAATAAGCCGGCCATATGAGTGACTATACCGAACTTTGCGGACAACACCATCAGCAGTAACCAGCACCGACGTACCGGCTGGTGCAGCAAAGTCGAGACCCCAATGAAATTTGCGCTCATGAGTAAATGGATCCCGGCGATAACCAAAGTTATCACTAATATAAGCAGCCCGGTCAACCGGTCTAATTGAAGGTGTTGATTTGATCTTATCAGAATATTTGCGAAAAGATTCGTAGATCTTACTGTAGCTAATTCTTTCCAGCTTGATCTTACGTTCTAACCGATCCAGGTCACGGATCATTGTAGAAATTTCCAGAGAATCACCGGGCATTAATTTATCCATTGCCTGGGTTTTCTGAATAATTTTTCCACCGATACCAATCTTATTAATGTCTTTATCTATAGATGGTAAATTAACGTAAGTTCGCAGAGCCTGATCCTTTTTTTCCAAACTGGAGATGCCTGCTTCCATTTCATCGATCTTGTTCCGGGCCTGCCGAACTGTTTTTGCTAATTTTTGATTATCCTGTTTGACTTTTGTGAGCTGGGCTTTGTATAAATAACCCATAAAAAACTTTGCTCCCAGAAGACTCAATGTCAAAACAAGGAGCAAAAAAACAACACCGGAGATTACCAATCTCCGAGTATTCAATTCAATTATGTTGGAACTATCTTCTCTATTTAAGAACAAGAACTTTTTCACAATTCTACCATCGTAGATTACAAACTGTCTAGTATTTACAATTTAAATTGTTTATGGTAATATTACAACTAATAATTGCTGAATCATAAATTTACAAATACCTTTGTAAATGTGAGACCCGCGAAATATGCCGTAGTTTTCTGAGAGCTCGCTCTTTTATCTGACGAATGCGTTCCCTGGTCAGATCAAAAATTTCCCCGATTTCTTCCAAAGTAGCAGGTCTTTCTTTGCCAATACCAAAATATAATTTCAAAATCTTTTTTTCTCTAGGTTCTAGAGTATTCAAAGCATGATTCAATTCCTGTTTAAAGGATTTTTCAAACTGAATCTTTTGTGGTGAACCATCCTCCTCTGAGGGTAAGATATCTTTCAAAGTATTCTTGCTGTCATCATCAAGAGGTGCATCAATACTCATTGTGCGATTGTTATACTGTTTGAGAGTGGATTTCTTAATATCCTCGGATTCCATGATTTCAGTCAATTCCTTGGCTGTGGGCTCTCTTTCAAAATCCTTGGCAAATTGGGCTGATACTTTAGATATTTTGTTAATATCACCGACAATATTAAGTGGTAAACGGATCAGCCGGGAGTGCTCAGAAATTGCCTGTAATATGGTTTGCCTTATCCACCAGACAGCATAACTAATGAACTTGAAGCCCTTGGTTTCATCAAAACGCTTGGCCGCCTTAATTAAGCCAATATTGCCTTCATTAATGAGATCACCCAGAGAAAGATTGTGGCCCTGATATTTTTTGGCAACCGAAACAACAAAGCGAAGGTTGGCCCGCAGTAACTTATCAAGGGCCTTAGAGTCACCTTTTTTAACCCTTTTAACTACTTCAACTTCTTCTTCCGGACTAAGAGGCTTCTCATTCCCAATTTCTTTGAAATATTGCTTTAAAATATGATTGTAACTATTGGATGCCGCCATAAATTTCCCAGATTTAATTTAACCATATTTTCGGTCAATCATTTTTGCTGGTTTTTTCTTCGGTTTCCTCGCTTTCTTCGCTTTCAACCTGTTTTTTGGCTTTTTCCTCAGATTCTTCTTCTGATTCCTCTTCAACTGTAGTTTCAGCTGCTTCCTTTTTAATCTTTTCCAGCTTCTCTTCCAATTCTTTTAGATTCTCATCAATTTCATGAATATCATCAATGTGGCCAGTCACTTTTTCATTCTTAGCAACGTCCTCTTCATTTTCTATTAACTCCAGTGTAATTTCACCAATTTTACTGAGTATTTTGTCTTTTTTCTTCTTCAGTTGAAGTCTATCCAGTTTTATTCTACCCATTCGAGACATTTTCTCTGCCTTTACTGATGCTTCCCGGGTAAAATCGCCAGCCTTATCAGCTGCCTTAGAAACGAAATCCTCCATTTTACCTCTGATTTTATCCCAATCTATAGCCATGGTGTCACCTCCTTATATGTTGACTATAATATCAATGTTAGTCTTATTAAATGCTTTTCTCTTCTACAATTATACTGTTTTCAAAAGTATTCATTTTTTGTGTATTTTCAAAATGTTAAATAAAAAATTATGAAATAATTTCACTATTGGTAAATTAA
>JAIPJV010000050.1 GCA_021734005.1 Fidelibacterota bacterium | reverse complement strand
AAAAAAGCACTCCAGGAAAGCAATAATATCAAAACCGAAGCCGCCCGTAAATTAAAAATTTCAGAGCGAGTTATCCGTTATAAAATTAAAAAATATGATATTAAAGTTTGATCGGTTGGAATGAGTGGATGAATGGATGATTGGATGAGTGGATGAGTGGATGAGTGGATGAGCGGATGAATGGATGATTGGATGAGTGGATGAATGGATAGGGTTTTAATTCTGATCAAAAATAATCTGTCAAAAAGGTAGAATCTTTAATATATTATGGACGATGAATTAAGCAGTTTGAGGATTATTTTAAAGTTTGAGAAAGAAAACATCCATCATTGTAATAATTCTGGTAGCTGTTGTCCTGATTTTAGCGCAACAAGCTGACAAACTCCGTCTATTGCAGGCCGGAAAACTGGAACAATTTGTTGAAAATAGCGAAATAGTCAAGCGCTTAAATGACGATATTCACTTTCGCAAAGGCAAAGTTGACCTGTATTGTCAAATCGCCTACTGGTATGAAAATCGCAATCAGGCCAATTTTATAGAAGATGTCAAAGTTACCAAAGATTCTATAACTCTTACCTCAGATTCTCTGGTTTATTTTACCGACAAAAATATCATTCGGGCCTATGGAAATCCGGTTATGGAGGATAGTAGCGGCCGCATTAGTGCTGATACATTGATCTATTATGTAGATGAAGAACTCTTCTTCTGCCATGGTAATGTTAATTTGGAGCAAAAAAACAGAAATCTAAGTTCCAAATACCTGACCTATTTTGCAGATCAGAAAAAAACTGTGGCTACTCATCAGGCCATTATGAAAAATAAAGAGAATTTTACGAATCTTGCTTCTGATAGTATTATTTATTTTAATGACGAAAAGGTCATCAGAGCCTTTTTGGATCCTGTTCTAACCAAAAAGGATACTGCCTCGGATAGTGAAACCAAAATTTTCGGCACTCAAATCAATGGTGGAGAGAGAAAAGGCCGTTTCACAGTTCTCAAAAATGTCAGGATCATCCGGGATGAAATGGAAGCCTATGCTGATCATGCTGAATATAGTGATAGTACCGACCAAATAACTTTAACCGGCAATCCTCATGTCATTAATGACGGTCGGGATATTTACGGAGACAAGATCACCGCCCAATTAAAAAATGGCAATATTAAACACGTCAATATCGCAGGAAATGCGATCGCTTCTTCGATCAACTGGTATTATTTACCTGCCAGCGATAGTGTGGCTGCAAAAAGTGATTCAGGGCAAATTGCAAAAGGTGATTCTATCAAAACCAGGGATGAAATGACCGGCAACATCATGGATATTTATTTCAGAAATGGGAATACTGATTCTATTCGAGTATCGGGAATGGCTACCAGCTATTACAATGTAGCTCAGGATAGCATTATCAAAGGTACTAATCAGGCCAGCGGTGATACGCTTATAATGCATTTCGATTCTCTAGATAATAATCAGTCCCGGCTGCATAAAATTACTGTAGCTGGTGGAACTGAGGGTAATTTTACCCCCCACGAAAGCAATGCAGAGATGGATACTTCCGTTGTCTATTCAGCCAGTAAGATCTTATATTTTATCCCGGAAAGGGAGACCTGGCTGATTGAGAATGCTGACACTAAATTTAAAGACATGGAATTATCAGCCGGTAAAATTGAAGTTGTATGGAATAAAAACATGCTCTACGCCACTCCTCTTCCCAAAAACGATACTACCCAGGTTGATTCTACTGCCCGGGATATGCCCACTTTTAAACAAAAAGGCCAGGAGCCCTTTACAGGAATGAAGATGGCCTATAATCTAAAAACCCGTAAAGGACGTATTCTACGGGGACGCTCCCATTCTGATGATGCCTATTACCATGGCAAAAATATAATGAAGACTGATAAGGAAACTTTCTATATTGCTGATGGCAAATACACAACCTGTGAACTGGATACACCGCATTATTCCTTTCGCAGTCAAAAGATGAAAATAATTGATCAGGATAAAATTGTAGCCCGCCCTTTAATTCTGCACATTCACAATATTCCTATAATTGGAATTCCCTTTGCAGTGGTTCCCAAAAAAGGTGGGCGACGACACAGTGGCTGGATCATGCCCTCCTACGGTGACAATAAAACCCGGGGGCCTCATATTAGAGGATTAGGTTATTTCTGGGCTATAAATGATTATACTGATTTTCGGGTTACTACAGATTTTTTTACCAATCGCGGCATTCGCTTAAATTATCAAACTCGATATAAATTGCGCTATGTTCTGGATGGTAATATCAGCGGATTTTACGAAAACACGTTTTTGGAACAGGATTCCAGACAGCGGATCTGGAAAATCAGCATCAATCACAGCCAGCAATTTTCACCAACTATGCGCCTTAATATAAACGGAAGTTATGTTAGTCAGGATGATTATTATCAGAAAAATGCTATTGAACTTGAAGATCGTTTGAATCAACAAATGATTAGTAATGCTTCTTTCAGCAAAAATTGGCAGGATAAACCCTATTCTTTTTCAATGAATGCCCGCCAGACAATCAATCTTCAGGCTAAAAACACAACGGCTATAGCGCCAACTTCTGAAGGAAGACACACAAATTATATTTCCCGGCAACTTCCTAATATTTCCTTCAATCATAGTTCAAGACCTATTTTCCCTGCTGAAGAAAATTCCGATCAGATGAAGTGGTTCAACAAAATCTATTTCAGTTACAACAGCCGTTTTCGCAATAAGCAGGATATTTATTATGAAAGTCAGTATTTGAATCCTCAATCTGATTCTCTGATCTGGAAAAAATTTGACGAAAGGCAATACGCCCTGACTCATAATATTTCTCTGAATTCATCGCAAAAGATTTTTTCCTATTTTGCCGTTAATCAGAGTGTTTCACTAAATGAAGACTGGGTTTTTGAATATGAAAAACCAATTACCGATGATCAGGGTAACTGGATAATTGAAGATGGCCGGCCGGTAACCCAACAGGTACAAAGCTTTTTGCCCCGCCATACAGGGAATGCTTCTCTAAATATCCAGACAAAATTGTACGGCCTTTTTCCTATAAATATCGGTGGGCTTAGTTCCTTGCGCCATATTCTAACTCCCCGAACAGGTCTAAGTTACCGTCCTGACTTCACTAAGGAGATTTATGGCTGGGATCCCGGTTATATTATGACCGGTCAGGATTCTGCTGGAAATAAATACATTTATGATCCATTCTCTTCAACTATGGTCGGATCGACTCCATCCTATGAATCTCGATCACTAAATTTTGGCTTATCAAATGTATTCCAGGCCAAAATTAAAGGTGAGGAGAAAGACAAAAAAGTTGATCTTTTAAATCTAGATATGTCTTCTGGATATAATTTCGTAGCCGACAGTCTCAATCTTGCTCCTTTGCAGAGTTCAATTCGCACCAGCCTGGGTCGGCAGCTTAACTTGAACATCAGCATGACTCACGATTTTTATGCCCATCAAAATAGCCGCAGGATCAATGAATGGAATGATAAGATTTATGGTGTTCCAATCCCGGAATTACGTTCTGTAAGCGCTCGAACCAGTTTTTCACTAAAAGGTCATCGCTTTAGTAAGCAAGAAGTCCGTGAAGCCAAAGCTACAGATACGACTGAAGCCAGTCAGGATAATCAAGGTGGCGTATCACAGGAGCAACAGGGTCAACAATTATGGAGCGCCAATTTCAGTTTGCGCTATAGCAAAACCCGTTATAATGACAGTTTTAATGAGAAGTTCTTTACCTCAATGAATGTTGATCTAAATATTTCTGAAAATTGGTCAGTTGGGTATCGGGCCAGTTTCGACCTGCTGGATAAAAAACTCGCGAATCATAGCTTCAACATAAAGCGGGATCTGCACTGCTGGCAAATGACCTTTAACTGGACTCCTAGCGGCTATGGTCAACAGTACCACCTGCTAATCAATATCAAATCTTCGGCTCTAAAAGATCTCAAATATGAAGAAAAAGGTGGTAGAATGCGAACTGGTATCTATTAATCCAGTTATACGCTTTTTCTCTTTGAAAATCTAGTTTACCTGATTAATAATATTATAAATTTTACCATCCGGGCCAATGGCTCGGATTTTGCACAAATTTTGAAGGGATTTTTAACATTTAATCTGGGAATTGCCAATGGAAAGAATACACAACCACCCAATTCTCGAGGAGAAAACGGGTAAAAAAGTCAAATTTTACTTTGATGACCAGGAATATTATGGCATCGAAGGTGAGCCGGTTTCCACGGCTTTAATCGCAAATGATATAGAAATTTTTTCAATTCATAGAAAAGCAGATTCACCAAAGGGAATTTTCTGTGCAAATGGCCAGTGTTCAAACTGCACTGTGATCATTGATGGAATTCCCAAAAAATCCTGCATTACTCCTTTGGAGAAAGGTATGCACGTTCAGACTCTGAAACATTTACCGGAATTGCCTCCTGATGATCACCGGCTCGATTTTTCTGAGAAAAAGGAATTTTCCTGTGATGTTCTCGTTGTTGGAGGAGGTCCATCAGGTTTAAACGCTACAATCGAACTGGCCAAGCAGGGATTTTCAGTCACTCTTGTCGATGACAAAGAAGCCTTAGGCGGCAAGCTGGTTCTTCAGACTCATAAATTCTTCGGCTCGATCAAGGATTGCTATGCTGGAACCCGGGGCATTGACATTGGTAAAAAATTAGCCCAGCAGGTCAGAGAATTTGACAATGTAAGGGTTTGTACAAATAGTTCTGTAGTTGGAATATTTGAAGATAAAAAAGCCGGAATTTTCAAAAATAATAAAAGTTATTATTTAATTAATTTTAAAGGTCTGGTTGTTTCTACAGGAGCCCGTGAAAAATCACTGGTTTTCAAAGGCAATGATCTGCCTGGTGTTTATGGAGCCGGTGCTTTTCAGACTCTAGTCAACAGAGATATGGTGCAGTCTTCACAAAGAATATTCATTGTAGGAAGTGGAAATGTTGGTTTGATTGCAGCCTATCATGCTCTTCAAGCTGGTATTGAAGTCGCTGGTATTTGTGACATTCTCGATGATGTTTCCGGCTACAAAGTTCACGCTGATAAAATCCGGCGTATGGGAGTTCCAATCTACCTCAATCACACTATTATTTCTGCAAATGGTAAAGAGAAAGTAGAAAAAGTTACAATTGCCAAAGTCAATGACAATTATCAACCGCTTCTTGATACAGCAAAAACTTTTTCCGTTGATACTCTTTTAATTGCAGTTGGGTTGTCGCCGGTAGATGAATTTTATGATAAAGCTTCCCAATTTGATTTTCCTGTAGTCAAAGCCGGTGATGCTTCAGAAATTGCTGAAGCTTCCTCCGCAATGTTTGGAGGAAGAATTGCCGGATTGGAAATGAGCCGCAAACTGGGTAAAGATATTGAAGTTGACGAAAGTTATAATCAAAAAGCAGAAATTCTGAAAAGTGAACCCGGTGATGTTTACCCCAGGCAAAAAATCCATTTGAAAAATAGCTTTCAACCCATTATCCATTGTGTTGAAGAAATCCCCTGTAATCCCTGTACTTCTGTATGTCCCAATAATGCTATTGATCTAGTCGAAAACAAAGGCGATCTCACCGATGTGCCCGAATTCCATGGCGAATGCTCAGGCTGTACCCTGTGTGTGGCCGTTTGTCCGGGATTGGCCATAACTCTTGCTAAAAAAATTAATAAAAAATATGCTGAAGTTGTCTTACCTCATGAATTCGTTCCTGACTTTGAAGAGGGAGATAAAATTGCTATGACTGATCGGGACGGCCATTATCTGGAGAAAGGTGAGGTATTGCAGATCAGACAAAATAGGAAATACCAAACCTGGATTATAAATGCCCGTGTTTCTCTGGAAAATGCTACTGAAATTGCCGGAATTCGAATTCAGGAGCAGGAAGCCACTCAACCGTTGGATAAAGCTGAATTTGAATATATTCCTGATGACGGAATTGTTTGCCAGTGCGAAATGGTATCAGCCGGTGAAATTGTAGATTATATCAAAAGTCACAGAGTCCGGGATGTCAACCAATTAAAGCAGATTCGAGTCGGCATGGGAGCCTGCGGTGGTAATACTTGCTCAACTCTATTACCCAGAATTTTCCAGAAAGCTGGAGTAGATTGGGAAGAAGTCCAGCAGGGCACCAAGCGTCCCTTGGATCGAGAAGTACCAATGTTTGCGATCATTAATGAAAAAGCGGTGGAAGACGATGAATAACTACGACATTATCATAATTGGAGCAGGAAGTGTAGGAGTTCCTCTGAGCTATTATCTGGCTGAGGCAGGAGCTGATGTGGCAGTACTGGAGAAAAATTGCTCGGTTGGTCGTGGCCAGAATAGGGCTGCAATCGGGGGCATTCGCGCCACCCATTCTAATCCAGCCAAAATCAAAATATCGCAGAAAACAATCGATATTGTCAGCCGAATTGATGTTGAATATGGCTTTGATGTTGACTGGTACAGAGGCGGTTATCTTTTTGCTGTTTATACAGAAAAACATGAAAATGATCTAAGGGATCTGCTGGAATTGCAAAAACATTATAAATTAAATATCGATTGGATTCCTCCTTCCCGGGTAGAAAAACTTGTGCCAGGAATAAATTCTTCCGGTCTCCGCGGCGGCACCTATTCACCAGAAGACGGTTCGGCAAGTCCTCTCAAAGTCGCTGATGCTTTTTATAAATTGGCTCTGGACGCCGGAGTTGATTTCCATTTTAAGGAAGAAGTTCACAAATTCGAGACCAATTCTAATAAAATCAAAACGGTCTTCACTGATAAAAATAAGTATTCCGGAGATTTGATCATCAATGCAGCCGGAGGAAATGCCCGGGACATTGGCGAATTACTGGATACTGATATTCCTGTTTTTCCCGATTCTCACGAAGGCGGCATCACCGAGCCGGTCCAGAGATTTTTCGATCCCATGGTAATTGACCTGAGAGAGGGCAATATTTCAGCAAATTATTACTTCTATCAGAATGTAGAGGGGCAAATTGTATTCTGCATGACACCAAAACCCAAGATTCCGGGGAAAGACACCAATTGTACATCAAAATTTCTGCCGGAAGTTATCCGCAGAATGGTGAATCTGTATCCCCGCCTGAGAAATATTCGAGTAAGGCGAACCTGGCGGGGTCTTTACCCGATGACTCCCGACGGCTTTCCTATAATAGGATACGACCCGAAAATTGAAAATATGTTTTTAACTGTCGGAATGTGCGGACATGGTTTTATGCTAGGGCCTGGCCTGGGAGAAATACTCTCTGAAGTTCTTATTGACGGAGACCACAAACATGATGACATTTTGCAAGAATTATCACCGGAGCGGGATTTTTCTGGCATGGAAAAATTGGAATAACAATCAAATATAGCAAGAAAGTTAAATTATGAGAAAATCGCTTTTTAAATATCCTCTCGTCATTTTTTTGCTTTTCACCGTATTATTCTCTCAGATTCCCGAAGAAAAATTTGAGATTGTAGAAAGCATTCCTTCCGAAACCAATCTGGATAATCCGCAAATCAGAAATACAACTCAAGTTTGGCTGGAGATGATCAATTCCGCTCAAAAGACAATTGATATAGAACAATTTTATATCGCCAATAAGAAAAACTCTGATCTGGAAAAAGTTATCCATGCTCTTGAGAAAAAAGCCAGCCATGGTGTAAAAATCAGAGTGATAGCTGAAAATAATATGGCGAAAACTTATCCAGGAACTATTGAACGATTACAAAAAAATGATAATATTGAAACCAGAATCATCTCAGTCTTTAATCAAAAACACGGAGTCCAGCATAGTAAATATTTCATTGTTGATAAAGAAAAAGTGTTTATCGGCAGTCAAAATTTCGATTGGCGGGCCCTCGAGCATATTCATGAAACCGGCTTGAAAATTGAACACCGACAATATGCTCAGCAAATGACCCAAATATTTGAACTCGATTGGCAGCAGAGCAAAACCGGAAAACTACGAAAAACTCAAAAATATGGTCAAAAAACTAAGCACACTATTCAAATTAACAATGAAAATATAGAATTTTTCCCTACCGCCAGTCCCTACTTTAATATGCCGCAAAATTTTTATGCTGATGAACTGGCTATAATTGAATCAATTGATAATGCTAAAGAATCGGTGGCTATTCAACTCCTTTCCTATTCTCCTTCTGCTTACAAAGATTATTATCACAAACTTGATAATGCGATTAGAAGAGCGGCAAACCGTTCTGTAAAAGTAAAAATCCTTCTCTCGGATTGGTGTACAAAAGAATATGAAATCCCCTATTTAAAGAGCCTGCAGGTCTTACCCAATGTTGATGTAAAATTATCGACCATTGCCCAGCATACTTCCGGATACATACCTTTTGCAAGGGTAGAACATTGCAAATTTATGGTCATTGATGATAATGTTAGCTGGGTTGGAACCAGTAACTGGAAAAAGAATTATTTTTATGGTTCCCGGAATCTGGGTTTGATTGTGAAAAGTGAGCAGGTCAATAAAACATTAAAAAATATATTTGAGAAAAGCTGGGACAGCAAATATTCTAATTTAATTGACATCACCAAAGAATATGAGCCCAAACAATATGGTGAGAAATAATTTATTCTTTCTTGAATAGCGACCGAATCAACATTAAAAAGCGGCTGACGGCTCCCACAGGACATAAATAACGGCACCAGGGTCTTTTCACAAAAATTGCAAGAACCACAATAATAGCGGCCAAACCAAACAAAGAAACACTTCCCTGCAATTGAAAAACTGTAGAAAATATTTCATGTCCGAAAAATCCCGGCTTTCTGGTTAACAGCGCATAAAAAATTACTCCCAAGGTCAGAATAGCAGGAAGAAATCTTAACAATTTGCCTGCTCTGGAATTGCCTGGATTATATTTTTTTGCAGGTATTTTGGCAAGCAAGTCCTGAACAACGCCAAAAGGACAGATATTGAAGAAATAGGGATTGATTCCCAGAATCAAAATAGGAACTATGAACAATCCCAAAAGCAGATACCAGAGAAGTTGATTGGCAGGAAAATAGCCCATTAGCAGACTGTTGATGTGAGTGATTGATACCATTTCTGTAAATATGACCCCGAGCAAAATCAAAGACAATATCTGCAATATTAGACGAAGACGCGCCTTGATTCTTCTTTTGAATGGAACATAATATAAAACAATTGCAAAAATAAAAAGGCTGAAAAGAACAATTTCTTTAATTCCAACCCGAAATCCGGTAAAACAAACCGGCTGATTATTTTCATCAAAAACATTTTCGCTTATATTTTGATTAGCACGACTGACAGCACCTATTATACCATCGGACGTCAGAGTGGCTCCGGTAACTGTCTCTATTTTTTCGGAATTACATGGACTGGTATACTTTTGATTCATAAATTGCTCTATAAATCCGGCCCCCAGCACTTTTTCAAAAAATGAGGGCGTCTCCGAGTGTTTCAGAATTTTCACCTTCTTAATATTTCCATCAATGTTATAGGCAACTGCCACTTGAATGGGCCCGGAATAGCCTTTGCATTCAGCCAGAGCAATAAATCCCGAGGGACAGGCATTTATATTGTCACTGCTGTAAGCAAAAAAGAGATCATCACCGTTTTTCTCAATTTTTTTTGCTTCCGGTAATAGTTCAGAAAATTCCAGTTCATGATCGTAACCGGGCCGTTCACTGCCCAGAAAAAATCCGAGAATCAGAATTGTTATTATTGTTATCAATATTAGTATTTTTTTCATAGATTGATTTCTTATTTTTGATAATGGTCAACTGAATAGCAATATTTTAAAAATCGACCGGATTATACTCAGGGCATATAATTTTTTAGATAATGTTCTTTTAGTTGTTTTGCTTTTTTGCGCGGTTGTTCAATATATTGTGATAATCGCTTCCAGAATTTATCACTGTGATTCCGAATTTCAGTATGGACAAGTTCGTGCATTATTACATAATCCCGCAATTCAGGATCAAGACGCATGAGATTTAGATTCAAATTAATATTCAATTTTCCCGAGCAGCTTCCCCATAGAGTTTTCTGGCATTTAATGTAAACCCGATTATAGCGAAAATTATACTTACTGGCTAATTCCTGAACACGTTGGGGCAGATAATATTTAGCTTCTGCTC
>JAIPJV010000049.1 GCA_021734005.1 Fidelibacterota bacterium | reverse complement strand
CATACCAAATTTTATAACTATTCCTTCGTCAGGTTGAATACGAAGTATCAATTTATTCGCTCCTACATCTTTGGGATGAATCCGCTTGAATAGATAATGAGGTGTCTTTTTAAAATTAATCACAACTTCATTTACCCGAGCCGGTAGTCTTTTTCCAGTCCGAATGTAGAATGGGACACCTGACCATCTCCAATTATCAACGAAAGCCTTGAGAGCAACATAGGTTTCAGTTCGAGATTGTGGATTAACTTTATCTTCATTTCTATAGGACAAAACTTTTTTACCGTTTATTTGGGAAGCAATATATTGACCGCGAATAACACTTTTTTCAATATTATCCACATCAATCGGGCATAAAGCCTGAAATATTTTCACTTTCTCATTCCTGACCTGGCGGGCTTCAAAAGAATTGGGAGGTTCCATGGCGATTGTAGCCAGTATCTGGAGCAGATGATTTTGCACCATATCTCTCAAGGCTCCAGCCTGATCATAATACTCGCCTCTAATTCCAACACCATTTTTCTCTGAACCAGTGATTTCAACATGATCAATATAATTGCGATTCCAGAGAGGCTCAAAAATGCCATTAGCAAAACGAAAGGCTAAAATATTCTGCACGGTCTCTTTTCCTAGATAATGGTCAATACGATAGATCTGATTTTCATTAAAGTGCTTTTGTAATAATTGGTTTAATGAGCGGGCAGAAGAAAGATCAGAACCAAAAGGTTTTTCGATAATGATTCTTTTCCATCCCTCATTATTCTTTTCTTTGGACAATCCCCTTCTACCAAGATTGGTAATAATTGGTGCATGAAGATCGGGTTTCACTGCCAGATAATATAAATAATTTTTATGTCCCTGAATGTTTTTATCAATTTTCCCTAGAAACTGTTTCATATCAAGATAGGCTTCAGAATTTTTAGCATTTAGTTTAAAATAATAAATTTTATCAATGAATTTTTTTAGCAAGTTTTTATCAATAGCTTCAGAATTTGAATATTTTATTATAGAATTCTTGATTAATTCTTTGTAAGAACTTTGGGTATAATCCTCCAAACTAATACCAACCAATGCAAAATCCGGGGATAACATATCCTGTTTAAGAACTCTAAATAAAGCTGGCATTAATTTTCTTCTAGTTAAATCTCCTGTACCGCCAAAAATTACACAAATGCTATTGCCAGGTTTTTCCACAGTAATTTTCCTTTATTAATTATTGATTTGTCTCTCTTGTTGTATAATATCATGGAATTATATCAAATTATCAAATTTTCTTTTTTTTTAAATCCAAAAACGATCTAGATAAAATTCGAGCTGGGATTTTATTTTCCAGTAAAGAATTGAGATTCACAGCAAATAGCTTATTCAATTTTTATATATCAATTTGCAAAAGTTTTGTCTGGTTTTGTTTTTTTTTATGAGAGCTGCTGAAATATTTTCGGTTGAAATTGTTTTGATAATTACTGTAATTTTGTTTAATCCAAAGATTTTTATGAGATTTTATCTACTTAATTGCAACAAACTAGAACCACGGAAGTGGTTATGTGAGTAACTCCGGGTGAAACCCGGTTAAAAATAAAAGCGCCATCCTACTTATCCAATACCGCCTGTGGGATTGCTGAGTTATTCCTTTCTACCTATTCCATCGGCAGTTATTAATATTGAACTCTTCCAGAGTTCTTCTTTATCTTTTTTTCTAATTATACAGCAATTTTAAATAATTGAAATTTATTCATGAAAATCGCAATTATAAATATATCCTTCTCCAATATAATAGGCAATGCAAGTGAAAAGAAAACTGAGTTTCAATTTTTTTATATATTGTAACACTTATCTTATTTTACTATTTATCGGACATTACTTTTGCAAATTGCCATATGATCTTAAAACTCAAGCAGTTTTTAATATCAGCCTTTTCCAAATATTAAGAATAAGTGAATTTTCACAAATTATCTTTATTTTTTAAAAATTAAACGTTAATTTTGCCCTCGTTTTTGAGTATATTTGAAAGCAAGATTTGAAAATTAAAAAGATCAGGAGAAATTAGAAAGTAATGAAACAATTAATCCAAAAAATAAGAAATATCGGGCTGGTTGCCCATATTGATGCTGGAAAAACAACCACTACTGAACGCATGCTGTTTTTCTCAGGCATCACTCATAAAATTGGTGAAACCCATAACGGAGAAGCTGTTACCGATTTTATGGAGCAGGAACAGGAAAGAGGGATTACGATCACTTCAGCCGCCATCACAGCAAAGTGGAAAGATCACCAGATAAATATTATTGATACACCCGGCCATATTGATTTTACAATAGAAGTAGAGCGGTCTCTACGAGTACTGGATGGAATTGTAATGGTATTCTGTGGAGTTGGCGGAGTCGAGCCTCAGAGTGAAACAGTCTGGCACCAGGCTGACAAATACAAAGTGCCCCGAATCGCCTTTGTCAATAAAATGGACAGACAGGGAGCTGATCTGGATCGGGCTGTAACTATGATGGATGATATGCTGGATGCTAACCCCCTTTATTTTCAACTGCCGATTGGTCAAGGTGAAAATTTCGAAGGGCTGGTCGATCTAATCACCATGAAAGCCTATACCTACGACGGGTTAGACATGATTGAGAGTGAAATTCCTGCCGATATGAAGGAAGAAGCCCAAGAAAAACATGAAGAAATGGTCGAAACTCTGGCTGATTTTGATGAAGATCTAATGATTAAATATCTGGAAGATGAAGATATCACAGAAAAGGATATTAAAAAAGCTGCTCGTCATGCAGTTTTGAATCTGTGTGTCACGCCGGTTTTTTGTGGTTCTGCCTTCAAAAATAAAGGTGTTCGATTTATAATGAATGCTATTGTTGACTACCTGCCCTCCCCAATTGATCGTGGCGCAGTAACAGGTAAAGATGTTGATGATCCTGAAACTGTTCTTACCAGAAAACCTTCAGTCCATCGTCCTTTATCAGCCCTGGCTTTCAAGATTACCAATGATCCTTATGTTGGTCAGCAAACTTTTGTACGGGTGTATTCCGGCGAATTGGAAACCGGTACTTATATTTATAATCCTGCCAAACGGGAGCGGGAACGCATCGGCCGCTTAATGCGGATCCATGCCAAGGAACGTGAGGATGTAGAAAAACTGGTAGCCGGTGATATTGGCGCCATTATTGGAACAAAATACACAACCACTGGCGATACTCTTTGCGATGAAGAAAAACCCGTTATACTTGAGAAAATAGAATTCCCCGATACTGTAATCGATATGCACATCAAACCAAAAAGTAACAAAGATCGGGAGAAATTATCCAGAGCACTCAATAAACTGTCTCTGGAAGATCCTTCCTTTAATGTCAAATATGATGACGAAACCGAGCAAACTGTGATCTCCGGGATGGGTGAGCTGCATCTTGAAGTTATTGCTGACCGCTTGAAAAGAGAACACAAGGTTGACATCGAAGTTGGTGAACCTGCTGTTCGCTATCGGGAAACAATTACTGCCGAAGCCGAGCACAATTATAAACTGAAACGGCAATCTGGTGGACGCGGTCAATATGCTCATGTTGTTTTTAGAATTGAGCCCAATTCCGGCGAAGGTCTGGAATTTGAAGATCATATCAAAGGTGGCAATATTCCTCGCGAATTTATACCTGTTATTGAAGACGAATTTCTTAAGGTTGCCAAACGGGGACTTTTAGCCGATTATCCAATTGTAGATGTCAAATTTGTTTTACTCGATGGTAGTTACCATGATGTTGATTCCAGTGAAATGGCTTTTAGAAGTTGTACAAAATTGGCTCTACGGCAGGCCTTCCCCAAAGCTGATCCTATTCTCCTGGAACCGATCATGAAAATTGAGATAAATACTCCTGACAAATATATGGGCGACATAATCGGTGATATTAACAAACGCCGTGGAAATATTAACAAAATGCGTCGTCATCGGAAAGGTTCGCAAAAATTATCGGGAAGCGTCCCCTTAAAATCCATGTTTGGTTATGCTTCCGACCTGCGATCAATTTCAAGTGGTCGATCTAATTTTTCAATGGAATTTTATCAGTATGAACCCCTTCCTGAAAGTATTCAGGAAGAACTCATTGAAGAGTATCACCAGGAAAAGGCTAAGAAGTAACTAACTGTAAAATAAATCATATTTAAAAAGCCCTCATTACCACCATGAGGGCTTTTATATTTTTTTGTAATTTTATCCGTCAACAAGACCCTTTTTGGGTCAACTCACTTCATAGGCAAGATATTTCTTAAGGATTTCCATCAATGCTTTTCTAGGGAAGGGTTTGCGCAGAAATTCGTCAAAAACTTGATCAAGTTTTTGCTCATCAAATTCCTGGTCATTTTTAGCTGTAAAAGCAATCACAGGCAAAGGCGAACCGTTTTGGTATTTTTTAATTTTCCGGGTGGCATCGATACCATTCATTTCCGGCATTTTAATATCCATAAAAATTAGATCCAGCTGATCATTTTTGACAATCCGGACGGCTTCCTTTCCATTTTTTGCATTAACTACCTCCAGTCCTTCGCTTTTCAGGATCTCAGAGAGCATATCCCGATTCAGATCATTATCGTCAACTACCATTGTTCGGGCTTTATCAAAGAACAATTCTGAAGGCCTCTCAGCCTCCTCTTCCTCCTCTATAATTTGTTTGTATTCCACATCTTTAAACAAAACAGTAAAGACACTGCCTTTCCCGGGCTCACTTTCAACAGAAATCTCGCCTTTCATCATATTGGCTAATTTTTTGGTAATAGTCAGCCCTAGACCGGTTCCCCCGTATTCTCTGGTATCATGGCCTTCTTTTTGGCGAAAGGAATCGAAGATTATATCCTGGGTATCTTCTGGAATTCCTATACCACTATCTTCGACAGCAAAAACTATATCTAGAACATCATTTTTGCATTCAGCAAGACGGGCTGATATTTTGACATAGCCTTCTTCAGTAAATTTGACAGCATTTCCCACCAGATTAAAAAGAATCTGCTTCAAGCGTTGCTTGTCAATAAAAATTTCGGCTGGTAATTGGGGATCAATATCGAGTTCCATTTTCAAGTTTTTATTGTCTGCTTTTGGCTTGAAAATATTAATGATAAATTGAAGATGATCAACCACATTTATGTAACTGTATTCAATTTTCATTTTACCGGCTTCAATCTTGGAGAGATCAAGAATATCGTCGATGAGTTCGATTAGGCTATCCCCTGCTTTCTGGAGCGAATCTATATAATATTGGCCCTGTTTGCTATCGATTTCATCAATGAGCAACTCGCTAAACCCAATCACAGAATTCATAGGCGTTCTGATTTCATGGCTCATATTGGCTAAAAATTCAGATTTCAATCGAGCCGATTCTTCGGCTTTATCCCGGGCTTTTTTCAATTCCTGCCGGGCTTCTTCTCTTTCAGTTATATCCTGTCCAATCCCCAAAAGTCCGATTGTCACCCAGTCAGATGTGGTCAAGGGAGCCTTGATAATATCAAGAAGCACAGATCGCCCATCAGGATATTCAAACCAGTCTTCTACATGGTGGGCAACTTTTTCATTAAGGATCATTTTATCATTACTGGAAAATTTTTGAGCTATTTCCGAAGGGAATATTTCAGAATCTTTCTTATGGAGAATTTCATCTTTGTCCAGGCCGGTCAATTTCTGAAAAGCATAATTGCAACCAAGATAGCGTCCCTCACGATCTTTGAAGTAAATTATATTGGGAATTGAATCTAGAAGATTGGATAAGAGAGTTGTTTTTTGCTCCAATTCCGCTTCTGTCTTTTTCCTGAGAGTAATATCAGATAAAACCCCCTCAATACCAACCGGTTTTCCAGAATTATTATAAACATATTTAGAACTAGCCAGCACAAAAACGGGATAACCTTTGGAATCCTGTAGTACCAGTTCATAGGATTCCACCTTGCCCCGTTTTTCAATTTTTTCCATAAATCCATTGTAATCTTCCGGTTTTTGATACAGAACATCATCTACTTTCTCGCCAATTAGATTTTCAGGATCGTAGCCAAAAAGATCCTGCCCGGAAGGACTCATCATCTGAATCTCACCATTCATATCTGTTCTGTAAAATGTGTCCTGCATATTTTCAATAATTCGTCGAAATTTATTCTCGCTCCCTTCCACTTTTTTGTACATTTTGATAAAAATTACAGAAAGAAAAATTCCTAATCCGACGAAAATTGCAATAATATGAAAAATTTGACGCTGAATTTTATCGATTACAACACTATAAGATGATGAAATGACTACTCCCAGACGTTCTGAGGAGATATCTACTGGATAATAGGCTGACAAGATTTTTGCTTTTTTATCCTGATAATTAATATGATGAGTGGTGATATTCTTGAAATTATTAGCAATACTCTTCTTGATCGGTTCTAAATTATCAATTGTGATATTTTTGGTATTAACTGAATTTTCAGAATAGATAACATCGACCAATTTTCCTTCTTCGAGAATCCATTTCCAGCTCTCCCTGCCAATATAATAATCGGAAAAAATATTTTTGATGAATTCTTTTATATTCAATTCTATTCGCAAATTACCAATAATTTTACTTTGTTGACCATAAATTGGCACATGCAGGCACTTGTTATCGCCATTAATATGAATGGTTTTATTTTTATGAACTAGTCTGGAATTATTGTTCTTCTCAAGTTCAGATAATTGGTAGTAATTATTGGCGTCTTTATGGATTACCCGGGAATAATTATCATTATAGATTTCAATTTTCTCAATTAAATTCTGGTATTTTGCATAAAATCTTTTAATCTTCTTTCGATCATGTTCCGATAAATTCGGGCTGAGTAATAATGTATTTGTAAAACCGGTAGAATTATTATAGACAATTTCACTTTCAAATTCCCGCCAGGAATTTTCAATCTGCCTGCCAATTAATAGCACCTGTCTTTCCAGTCGCTGTCTTTCATTGTCAATGGCTTTATTTTTTATAAGAAAGACCTTAAAAAAAATAATAAAACTAAATATTCCAATAGTTGTAATTATGAATATATTTAGCAATCTACGCTTGATTTTCTCACTCATCAGTTATCCATTATCTTTTACTACAGTTAAAATAATCCAATCGGTAAGTTTAACTTTGGAAGTAAAAACTTTATATTTATTATTGTACTTCTGAAAATTATACTCATTTTTATTCTGATTAAAAATTTTCTGTCCTAATCTGCGAACCTGGGGATCTTTACTTTTGAGTATATTATAATCTTCTGAACGATAAGTGTCAGAACGGATGATCTCAATATATTTATGATTTTTGAAGCCGGGCATAGAAAAGAGATTAGCAAGGTTTTCTTTAGCATAGATCAAAATTCCTTTTGGAGAAAGAATCAAATAATCATTCTGCGATTTTTCAATATAATCATCAACAACATCAGTAATAGTAATATCAATACCAGGCACACCTTCTAACTGACCATCTACATAAACCGGAGCAACGAGCGATATCATCCATCCTCTTCCAGCTGGATCTACATAGGGTTCTTTAATCCAGACAATGCCTTTATCAGGGTTGTGATTTTTATCAGCAAGTTCATAAAAATTGTACTGAGTAATATCCTGTCCGCTGTGAACTTGTGAGATAAGATCTACGCCGGGATAAATTCTATTGTAGGAATCCCGGGAATTGTAATAAACCTGAACAACAGCAGGATTGTTCTCCACTATTTCCTTGAAATAATCCTCCATAGGTTCTGTAAAATACACAATCCGCTTTACCCGCTGAGTAATTGGTGTATGGCCGGTAACAATGGCTGCTGATCTATTTTCATAATTTTTTGTATAAAACATACCACTTTCTGAAAAAACATAATTTTCTGTATCGGCTTTTGCCAGATTTTTTTCAATCCTGGAAGGAAGATAAAGTGCTTTTATACTATCTCTCAGTTCAATAATCTCATTTTGAAGCGGCCGAATACTGGAGTCAATATTATGAGAGATATTTTTTAGTTCAGTTTGCCTTCGCTCAAATTCATTTTTATTTGAACGGCAATTCACTATAAATATTACAGTTATAAGACTGGTGACAATTATTTTGAGTGTGTCTTTTTTCATTTGTCTATCATTTTTTAATATGATTTAAATTGCCATTTTATTGTAAATCCTGTATTTGCTCAGCACAAATTTTACTCTAGAAAAATAATATGTTTTTTTACCAAATTCAAATAGAATATGAAAATATTTTTGATGCTTTTAGGCCGCTTTAATTTAATCGAGCAATCAAAGAAATCACTGTAAATATTTAATTAACATTTGTAATTTTCATCCAGTTGTATTTAATAGACCAGGAATAATTTCCGCAAATTTCATCGATCCAATCATCCACCCATCCAATCATCCACACATCCAATCATCCAAAAAAAATCCACCCACCCAACCATTATCAAATAGAAAAATTGGCTATTTTTTCTCCATACACAATTTTGATACCCGAAGAATGAGCCCGGGCAATAAAGCTATTGGGTGGCCGGTGCGATAATAGTATAAAAGATTCTGCATCGAGAGCCTCGATAGTCCGACTTATAGAACTCAGAGCAGCAAAAGAACTTCGGGAAATTGGATAGGAAAAGCACTGAAAAATATAAAATTTGCATCGGCGACGCATAGCTACATCGATAATGGTCTCGATTTTCTTTTTTTCAGGCACTGAATTGGGGTCAAGATTTATATTTAGCCGCACATCTCCAAAATGAGATTTGTTAACCCGTAGAAAAACTAGTTCACGTAACCACTCCCCTCGAAAAAGATATTCATCACCAATTTTCTTGAGAAATATTTCATTACTATTTTTATTTTTTCCATATTTCACCTGATATTGATCATCTTTTTTTGTTATGGAAAAATTTATATCCTGACTTTCAAGATCCCATTTTTTACTATCTATATCATTTCCTCTGGTTATCTTCTCGCGAATATGATCGAGAAAAGGTACAATCCTATCCATATTATTTCCAATAAAATAGGTCAATCTACTTCGAGTTCCAATGGCAGGATCAAAGTGAATACCAGAACGGACTTTCATTCCATACAGGCGAATATATTCATTGACTGTTAAATTTGTATGAATAGTTTCTGACTTCTTTTCAGTTAGGTTGAAAATGCTATTTTGATCGGGATCAATTATTATGATCTGGCTGGAAAAATTTTGCAAGGCATCATGGAGCATATGGCCAACCGCCTGATTATCGCCGCTTAAATTTAAAATAACCTGCTCATCATTATATTTACTTTGCAATTTTTGTGCAAGTTGTTTGATCTGACTAAAATTAGCCGGAATTATTTTATATCGATTGAATTTAAGTTCGTTACTGGACTGGAGAAGTTTTTCCACATTGTCCAGTTTCTTGAGGGCTTTATTCTCATGTAGCCAGACAATTTCATCAGGATTGACTATCTTCGCCCCTAAATAATTGACAACAGGATTTTTATTTAATAATGAGATTTCTATTTTAGCCACCTGGTTTCCCTCCCCATTATTTGCCTTATCAAGTTTTGTGCAACTATTACTAAATAAATGATTAATTATATATTTATCAAGTAATATTTGCTAATGGGGCAGGTAATCGATATAATTTGTTAGAATTAGGCAATTATTCCACTGTCACAGATTTTGCCAGGTTGCGCGGTTTATCTACATCCTGCCCATTCATATCAGCAATATAATAGGCCAATAATTGAAGAGGGATTACATTTAGAACAGGCGACAATTCTTCTAATGTTTCCGGAATTCTGATAAATTCATCAGAAATATCTTCAATATCAGAATTTTTATGATCAGTAATAGCGATCACAATTCCTTTTCGAGCGCGGACTTCTTCCATATTATTTATAACCTTGTCCAGAACTTTGTCTTTTGTGGCCAAAAATACAACCGGCATATTTTTATCAATTAATGCTATGGGGCCATGCTTCATTTCTGCAGCCGGGTATCCTTCAGCATGAATGTAGGAAATTTCCTTGAGTTTTAAGGCTCCTTCCAGAGCAACTGGGTAATTTATTCCTCTTCCCAGATAGAGAAAATTGGGTTTGTCATTGAATTGTTCAGCCAGATTTTTGATAATATCTTTTTGTTCCAGAATCTTTTCAATTTTTTCCGGAATTGCATTTATTTCATTGACTAATTTACAATCAACTTCAT
>JAIPJV010000048.1 GCA_021734005.1 Fidelibacterota bacterium | reverse complement strand
ACAGAGGTTTTTGAACCGTCAGCATATGCTCTTGGGATTGGCTATGCATCGATTTTAACTGATAAATTTGCTGTTGGAGGACATGTTAAATATGCTGGTCAGCAATTAGGCAGAAGTTCGGTCCCAGTTATTGAAGATAGCCTAAAAGTCAAGCGAAATAAAGCCTATGCTGTAGCCTATGATTTTGGAACAATTTACAGAACCGGCTATAAGAGTTTAAAATTTGGTATGTCGGTTCGTAATTTTTCCAATGAAATAAAATATGAAACTGAGAGTTTTCTTCTACCACTGACCTTTCGAATAGGAATCTCTATGGATTTGATGGATCTTGTAAGTAATATGGATAATCACATCCTCCTAACAACTATTGATGCCACCCATCCCCGTAGTTATCCTGAGCAACTAAAATTTGGCATGCAGTATGGTTTTATGAATACATTCTTCGCCAGAATAGGATACAATGGAAATAGTGATCAAAAAAGTATGACTTATGGTTTCGGGATCAAAAAATTTGGTGCAGCAATAAATTATGCATATACGCCCTATGGAATTTTTGGAGATGTACAGCGCTTTTCTATAAATTTCCAACTTTAATATACCAGGAGGTATTTAAATTGAAAAAATATAATCAAATAAAAAGCAAGGAGTGTAAGATGCAGAAGTATTTTTTATCAACGCTACTAATAATCTTACTTGTTTTAAGTGTCAGCTGTGAAAATGATTATCCAGCCAGTGTTTATGATCCTGATGAACTGGGTGCTCCTAATCCGGAAATAACCTCTGTAGACCCGCCCAATGAATCTTTTGAAGGGATTGGGGTTGTGACAATAAATGGAAATAACTTTGCTTCGGAAATGCACAGGAATCTTGTTTTCTTCAATGCTCAACAAGCCACACTATTGGAAGATCAATCCAATGATTCCAAATTGGTAGTAAAAGTGCCTATTGTAATTGGTGATGAGGAAATTACAGAGCTGGATTCTGTGACCATCAGAGTGGCTGTAACTGGCGATTCAACCGGCAAAAAAGGATCTTATGAATATGGTACCTACAGTCCTTATAAAATCATAAAACCGGCTGTTGATTGGGGAGGCTTCAAACTGGAAGCTCCTAAAGCTGCTGCTTGTGATGCTGAAGAAAATATTTATGTTGTTACCGCAGAAAAAAATGTATATAAAATCGATCCAACCGGTCAAAAAACCCTTTTCAATACAATTACTATATCTACAGCCTCCGGTATGAAAGTCGGCTGGAATGGCGATCTGTTTATTACTGTTGCAAACAGACCGATATTTACTGTTAATGAAAACTTCAGTGGCTTATTTACCGCCCTTGGTGGTAAAGTTTACGATCTGGATTTTGATCCGGATTCCAATATGTACGCTGTGGGAGAGGGAGTATTTGCTGTAAAAGCCAATCAATCTAACATGGCAGTTGGACATTATGATGACTTTGTCTTAGGCTCAGTTAAGGTGTATGATAGCTATCTTTATGTCAGTGGCGAATATGTAGGCGCTTCTGCTGATACTGCTGCTGAAGGAGTCTGGAAAAGTGAAATTCTGGATGCGGAAGGTAATCTGGGACAGAAAGAGGAAGTATTTAATTGGGCTGAATATGTAGGTGAAGATGGCCCCAGACTGGAGAGTATTGCTATCGATGAAAACGGCGTGATCTATATGGGCTCCGGTGACCGCTATGACACAGATTATATAAGAGATGATGCTATTATCAAATACGACCCTGCTACTGACGAAGCTCAACCCTTCAGGTCAGAAGTTCTCTATACACCGGCCAGTTATTTATGCTGGGGCACAGGTAACTATCTCTATATTGTAAGAAATACAACCAGCCTGGGATTTGCGAGTTCTCCCGGTAGAACTGTCATTCGAACTGCTCTTTCCACTGGCGGAGCACATTACTATGGTCGTGAATTTTAATTAGTTTTAAAAAGAGTAAATAAGATGTATTTTTTAACCAAAACTAAAGGAGTGAGTTATGAAAAAGATGTTAGCTGTTCTTTTTCTTGCATGTTTGTTCGTATCTATGTCTTTTGGGGCCTGGACCCTTCAGGATACGATTCCAAACGAATCTGTACAAGCCTACAACCAGGGTTTGGCAGTTGACGGTGAAGGTAAGATCTGGTATCAGTCTTATTATGCTTCCGATTCTATCGAAGTAGATACTACTGGAGATGGCACACCTGATACTTGGGAGTCTTGCCGAACTATCGATGTATTTAATCCCGATGGTTCAAAAGCTAGTTTCTCTCCCATTAAAGTACTTGAATATACTTATGATGGTGCTCAATGGCCAAGCCTTCAAGGTCAGACTTTCAGAGATACTTTATGGTGGAGTAACAGAGGCCTGCGTACAGACACAGATGGTAATATTGTAGCTGCTGCTGACTGGGCACAATATTATCGTATCAATCATCAAACCGGTGAATGTATGGATATGGTTGTTCCATATCCATATGATACTACTGGTGTAATTGAACCAGCAAGTACACCTACTGCACCTGCCTTTGATGATGCCGGTAATCTCTATTCTTGTACTGTTTCACCAGGTTTTCCAATCAAGGTTTTTGATACAAAAATGGATTTTGTCAACGATGTAGTTCCTGCTGATAATCATGCTGCCTATTCCAGAACTGTTGAAGTTTCTGCCGATGGTAAGGACATCTATTATTGTGGATTTACCGGTTCTCATGCTTTCATCAGATTCCACGCTGATGTAGCGGTTTGGGGTGACTATACTTCACAGGTAGATAGTTTACTGCCTGGTCTATTAGTAGAAGCCTGTAGCTGGCAACCAGAAACCGGCTACCTCTGGGCTGGAAATACCGGTGGAGCCAATTATAAGAATGCCTGCTGGTATGCTTATGATCCGGAAACCGACGCTGTCGTAGATAGTGTAATTATTGACCAAGCAATCGTCGATCTAGGTGTAAAACCAAGAGGTATTGATTTTAGTCCCGATGGTCAAACCATGTATGTTGCCTATTTTAACAGTTGGGATAGCGAAGCAGTCTATATATATGAAAAGACAAATGATGTCGAAGGCTGGAAACATACAGGAACTATCTCAACTAATTTTGAATTAGGCGAAAACTATCCTAATCCTTTTAACCCGACAACTACTATTCCTCTCAAATTGAATAAACAGACTGATGTCAAACTTGTTATTTATGATGCAGCAGGTAACAAGGTTCAGACTATTGTAAACAAGACACTGTCACCAGGAAGATATGAGTACAACTTCAATGCTACTGGCTTAGCATCTGGAACATATTTCTATCGTCTTTTTGCTAATGGACAGGTATCTGCCAAGAAAATGATGTACATCAAATAATTGTTAGTTTTTTACCTTATGGAAAGATAGTAAAAGAGCCGGTGACTATGTCATCGGCTCTTTTCTTTTGATTTTCGGTTTTTTTTATATGAAAAATTTATCGCTATTTGATAAAAGAGTCCACTTTTAAAAGGGTATAAACCAGTCATATTGAGCGTCTCATAGAGATCTCTTACGAGAGAGTCGAAATATTTTTTCTATCTTTTCGCGTCCATGGTTTGACTCCGCTCACGATAACATTTTGTGCCAAGACATCTTTTTAAAGTGAACACATAAATTATACCAAAATTACATTTAAAGAGGTAAGGAAATGCGAAAATTCAAAATAATTATGATTCTAGTGCTTTTTATCATAAAAGTTACTTTAGCTACTGAATTCATCACACTATATGAAACTCAAGTAGGTCCAGCCTCAGTACATAAGCATATACAAGCTCCTTCTAAACCCTGGGATATTCACGTACTCAAAGTTGATCTTACTAATCCCTATATTTCATTACAAACAGTTAAAGCGGAAGATCAACTGATTGGATCAGAAAGGACGAGTTCCATGGCTTCTCGCAATAGCCAAGAAGGGCATAGAGTCGTAGGTGCTGTAAATGGAGATTTTTATGGATCAGGGGGAGTACCAATTAATAGTCAGATTGTTAAAGGCCAATTAGTTAGGACAATAGATAATAATATTAGATCTACAATAGGTGTGAGTAATTTAATGGAACCTTTTCTAGAAGTTACAAATTTTTCCGGTACTGTTATAAAATCAAATGGAAGCTCTAATCCTATTAGCGGAGTCAATACTGATAGATTAACGAATCAACTCATCCTTTATAACAGTTATATGGGAGAGAATACAGGAACAAATAAATGGGGAACTGAACTATTAATTTCTCCTTTGGAGGATTGGATTGTAAATGATACTATCTCTTGCACTGTGGATTCAATAGAAAATTTAGTTGGCTCTATGAATTCAGGTGAAGAGCAAAAAGTTGTACTCTCTGGTCATGGCACATCCAGTGATTTTTTACTAAATGATATAAGTGTTGGGGACACATTAAAACTGGTATTAAACATGAAGCCTGGTCCTAAAAAAATGACCCAATTAATGGGTGGTTATCCCAAAATCGTCCATAATGGAGCTAATTATGCTCAGGAGGGCTATAATAATGAAGGTGGGCCTTCACATGCTTTTGACCGCCATCCACGCACGGCAGTAGGTTTTTCTGCTGATAGTAGTTATTTCTATTTTATTACAGTTGATGGTCGCCAACCTAGCAGCATAGGTATGACTTTGCCGGAGCTTGCTAATTTTATGATCAAAATTGGAGTTGCAGAAGGATTAAATCTGGATGGAGGTGGGTCTACTACAATGGTAATTAGAAATGCTGTTAAGAATTCTCCTTCAGATGGATCGGAAAGATTTGTTGCTAATTCACTCCTGGCTGTATCTTCAGCACCTGATGGAGAATTGAATTCTATTCAGGTTGAACCTGATAACTATTGCCTATTCCGGGGAGAAAAAGTTAAAATAAAAGCAAATGGATGGGACCAATATTTTAATCCTGTTGATTTAGTTAAATCAAATCTTACTTATCATTTGAGCAAATCCCTCGGTAATATAGATACTAATGGCGTGTTTTCTGCCCATGCACTTGGAGATAGTGGTTATATCTATGCTAATTATGAAGGTATGAAAGACTCATGCTTTGTATATTTAAAAGATATTGAGCGGCTAAATATAAGTCCAAATAATTGTATGACAGATACAACCAATCCGGTCAAATTTGAGACAATAGTTTATGATGAAAATGGGAATAGGCATAAAATATCAGCCAATGATATGGAATGGAAAGTACTTGATGAAAGCATAGGAGAGATCGACACAATTGGCACATTTAGAGCTTTTCAGGAAGGAGAAACGGAAATTGTTGTAAATTATGAAGGATTTACCGATACAGCCTATGTAAGTGTAGAGGTTTTTGAGGGCCAAAAACTAATGGAAAATATGGATAGTAAAAGTGGCTGGGAATTATCAGGTGAAAATATATTGCTTGATCAAAGTAATTTAAGCATTATTTCCCAACCAAAAACTGAAGGCAATGGTGCTTTTCAGGTGGATTATGCTTTTATCAGGGAAGGCTCAGTACGTAGTTGGATTTTTCTGAAAACCAATATTTTAGTTGGGGGAATACCTAAAAATTTTAACCTAGATTTCTATTCTGATGGTGCAGAGCATTTATGCTATATTTTAGTTGAAGATAATGCAGGTAAAGAAAATAAGATTGTAAATCCGGGCTTTATTACTGATACTACAGGATATACGACTTTAAGTATGGATATTAGTAATTTTGATTTTACCTATCCCATTCGAGTAAAAGCCATTCAAATTATGTTGGGAAGTAGTGCTCCTCTAGATTCACTTAATAGTGGCACAATTTACTTGGATAATTTCAAGGTAAATTATTCCGGTACTACTATCAAAAATTCTAATAAATTTGAAAATAAAGAACCATCTTTCCATTTATTTCAGAACTATCCAAATCCCTTTAACAATTCCACCAAAATTGAATTTGTTATTCCTCAACAATCTGATGTAAAATTAAGCATCTATGACCTTACAGGAAAAAAAATAACTGAATTAGTTAATAAAAAACTTTCAGCAGGTAGATACAATTATATTTTTAAAAAGCAGGGGGTATCAAGTGGTATATATTTTTATAAGCTTCAGACACCGGATTTTGTTAAGGTGAAAAAAATGATCCTGCTCAAATAGGAAAAATATAGGTAAAACAAAAAAGCCCGGGTAATAAACCCGGGCCTTACTTATTATTTTTAATTCAGTTTTATTATTTTATTAACATCATTTTTCGTGTTATAACTTTTTCTTCGGTAATTAATTGATAAAAGTAAATTCCTGAAGCCAAATTCTTTCCATTAAAAGTGGTTTCATAAGATCCAGAATTATATACTTTGTTTACTGGTTGATCAACTAGACTACCGGATAAATCATAAATATTTAATCTCACATGGGATTTATTAGGAACAGAAAATTTAATAGTTGTTGTTGGGTTAAAAGGATTAGGATAATTTTGATATAAAGTGAATTTTTGGGGGGTATTTGTATTTTTATTAGCAATTTTAGCAGGGCGGCCACTTTTTTTCTCAATATAGAGTAAGTCATCAATTCCTATTTTGCCAAGTGTTGAGCCTTTCTCAGATTGGGTGAACTGAAAACTATCATAATGATATCTATCACCGTTCAAAATTCCATCACCCTGACCTAGATCCCAGGCTCCAGTCTGAGCTGCTTTGTCCATATCCCATTCTACCAGACGCCAGCCATACCAATTAATATCTATCCATTTTGAGACTTCCAACCCGGTGAATTCGTCATTCTGATATTCTTCCAGACAAAACCGGAATTTATTGTTACTGTTGTCACCGAAAATAAAGAGTTGAATTGTTCCCGTTGTATCAAAAATTTTAACTCTAGCAGCAGAATATTCCATTTTTTCATATAGTAGACTAGTTTCTTCGCTATCATTCCATAAATAGGTGATAAAAGGCGCCAATGGAGGATAAGTGCCGGGTAATTGATTTAAAACTTCATATTTTACTTTGCTTATAGATTCATTGACATTTGTTGATTTCTTATCCAAATAAGGAGCAGTAAGGGAACCACGATGGGACATGTCATTAATTTCGTTTTTTACACTATAATGGAAATTTTCAGTTGTAAAATTGAGTACAAAATTGTCTGACATCTTATTATCATATTTATCGCTAGCATGATTTAAAAATATTAATTTATAATCCTGGTCTGCAATCAAGTCATCGAGTGGATTAATAGTTACGATGGTTTTGTTATTGATATCATAGCAGGAATAATAAATTTCAGTCTCAATCTCGCCCGCCTCAGGATGAATTTTTAGCAAACTTATTGTGCTGTCATTAATTGAATTATGATTAATAATTTCATCAAAAGTTATAGTTAGGACATTATTTACATCAAAAGCATTTTTAGCGGCATCTGTATTAGGATAGTATGAAACAATTTTTGGCCCCTGAGTATCTGTATCTTCGGTTTGGATAGTCATTGATAGAGCATCTCCACCAGTTCCATCTTGATCTCCATCAAAAGGTTCTTGATTGTATTTTCCCACAACTGTAGGGGGAATCTTAAATTGGTAGGAGGTTCCTGCATCTAATTCTTCCGCTATTACAAGTTTAACGGATTTCGAATCTTCAGTCCATTGATATTCCGTTATGTCAATGGAAGGCGATATTTGGAAGTTATCTTCAAAACTGTTTTGATCTACAGGATGATCAAAAACAAATAGTAACTCCTGATAGGGCTTAATAGTATCTCCATCAGAAATAGTGGAGTAAGCTAGAGCAGGCGGAAAAGATGGAATATCATCAATCATCAATGTATTTGATAATTGGGACTCATTCCAGTAACGATCACAAATTGATACCGAAAAATAGTACTTATCTTCGTAAGATAATTCAGGATCATAGTGAATTTCATAAGTAAAACTGTAATCAGAATATTTAATATCCCTTATTTGGGTTGAATCTCTATCTATATTATTTTCCAAAGATTCATAGACAACTAACCATTGACCTTCATCAAAAATAGTAGATGGAGTAACTTCAAGTTCATAGGATGAAGTATCAATTCTACTTATTGAAAGTTGAGGTGCTTCAATATCGCGAGATAGTAAAAAATCTGTTTTAGGTATCTTTGGTTTTACTGAAAAAAATGTTTCCGCTGCTGTATCCCAATAATTATGACTAACCCAGTAATCATAGGAGAAAAAATGAAAACCATTTACCCAATCTAGTGTCCGACATTTTTCAACTATGCCACGATGATTAGACCATACTCCATATCTATCCAGTATATAAGAGCCGGGCCCAACGGAGTAAATCCTTCCTGCATCAATTCCAGGCTGAATATAGGGCTCCCAATCCTCGGTTAATTCATTGTAAAATCCATTTGGATATTTCCAGTGATAATGCATTGGTGTGAGCAGTTCAATATATCCATTATTGAACCATTTAGCAGCATCCTGGTAAACCCGATAGTAACCATTCCAACCATAGTTGCCACCTTCTTTGTATTTTCCCAGAGCAGCCGGTGATAGTTTAACCCAGGGTTTTACAGCCTGGATTGAATCATGCAAATTGTTGACAAATTCCGTTACTGACCATCGCCACCATTCTTCCCAGCTATCAAAACCTTCAGGGACACCGTCGCTATATTTATGGTTAATATCATAAAGGTAGCGATCTTTATCTGCAGTTTGATTAAGTTTCTCAAGTTCAGATTGAGAGATCATACCATCAACTGATTTATATGGAGGAACAGGTTTTGCTAAATCATCATTAGTGTACTCGTTCCATCTGACATAGTCTAGGTGTAATCCATCAATATTGTAATTATTAACAATTTCCATGGCGACACCGATAGTATATTCTCTGACTTCTTGTAATCCTGGAGATATCGCTTTGTTACTAGGCATGGGTTTGTCATTTCCATCACGACAGACCCATTCAGGGTGGTCACCAGCTGGTGTACCAGCTCTTGTGCTAGAAGTATGAAAGGTATTAAACCAGGCATGCAGTTCAAGCCCCCTTTTATGAGCTTCCTTGACAGCAAAAGCTAAAGGATCGAAACCAGGATTTTCATAGTTTGCATAGTATCCCCAGGGTTCGTAACTCGAATTATAATAGGCAGTACCACTTTGTCTTATTTGGAAAAGGACCGCAGACATATTCGACTTGACATGATTGTCTAAAATTTCGATAATCCGGTCTTTATCACATTTATGTTCCCAGGTTATAACCCAGGTTGCTCGAAATTCTCGATTGGACTGTGCAGGAAGATGGTTATGGAAAAATAATGATAGTAATAGCAAAACAATTATATTCAAATTTTTCATGCTTATATCCTGTGTCTTAATTGTTAGAAATTAATTAATTCATAAACTTAACGAACTAAAACAGATGTAATAAATTTATGATTTTTAGATTAAATTTTTAAGAAAAAATTTGAACAAAAAAATTGTCTAGCCTATCATATACCTCGATTAATAATTTTTTTAACAAAATTGTCGTACTTTATAATAGATATACTATTTTTTACAATAGTTTCTTTTTAATTATTCCAATAAAATAATATATCATCTCACATCCCATCATTCCTCTATATCAGGAATATATTCCTTCGGAATCGGTCCGTGGTCAGAAGCAGCGGCATTGTCTATGACTTGCTGATCAGTTTTGGCACCGGGAATCGCGATATCTGCAGCAGGATGGGAAATGCAGAAACGCAAACTTACCTGGGCCATAGTTTGATCAGGGTAGCGATCGTAAAGCGGCTGCATCTTTTCCAGTTGGGTCAGATATTTATCCAGTTTTTCAGGTGACAGATTCATTCGGCGATGGTCATCTTCACCAAAACGGGTATTTCGGTCAAATTTTCCTGTCAATAGTCCAAAAAGCAGAGGAATACGAACAATTACACCAATATTATATTTCTCAGCCTTTTTGAAAAGCATTTTTTCTGCCTCGCGTTCCAATAAATTATAGCGGACCTGAATCGTGTCAATCAGATCATGATGTTCGTCAAGCAGAAACGCCTGTTTGGTTTCCTGAAAAGATTGCACACTCCATCCAGCGTGTTTGATCTTGCCATCTTTTTTCAATTGCTCTAAAGCCAGCCAGGGATCATCGATTTCCAGCTTCTCAGTATCCGGACTATGGAGTTGAAGGATATCCAGAGCTTCTACATTGAGACGCTTGAGACTCTTCTCAGCAGCACTAATAATGTATTCCTTATTAGTATTCTGCTGAATAGGACCATAGCCAGCATCATCATTTTCACCAGCATTGTAAAAATCATTACTGGCTTTTGTAGCCACGGTAATTTCATCCTTTATATCCATTTCTTCCAGAACTTCCCGAATCAGTTCCTCAGAATGGCCAAAACCATAAACATCAGCAGTGTCAATAAAAGTCACGCCTTCTT
>JAIPJV010000047.1 GCA_021734005.1 Fidelibacterota bacterium | reverse complement strand
GAGTTGTGAAACTTTTCAGCGCTTTGTCAATATCAAGACTAACATCCAGCGGAGCCTGAACGTCGGGTTCAAGATTCTGATATTTAACAGGTTTGATGAGCCTATCAGAAATAGCCAAAACTTTGATCAATTCTCTACCAAACTCATAGCGGCTGATTGGCTGACGTCCGCCAATATTAAAAATACCCTGGTGGTTGGAATGCGCCAGTTCTTTGATGATTTTGGCTACATTTTTTACCGAGATCATACTGCGAATTTGATCAGTGTACAAACCAACTGGTTCGGGATCGTCTTCTTGCATTTTTATTTTTAGATCCCGTTCAAGCCATTGACTGGCATAATCTCTTTGATAAAATCCCCGCCCATACATTAAAGCCAGGCGCAGGATGGCAAAATTTTCACATTTTTCAGCTATGAGCTGCTCATCCTGAACTTTTTGCTGACCATAAATATTGACCGGCCTGGTTTGATCTTTTTCTGTATAGGAAGGATTTTCTCCGGAATAGACCATATCTGTGGATGTAAAGATTAGTCGAGCCTGATTATGCTTACACCAGTCCGCAATTATTCCGGTTGATTCTATATTTACCAATTTGGATAATTCAGGATTTTGCAGGCATTGTTTCGGACGTGAAATCGCAGCTGTATGGATAATTATATTTGGCTGAATTGCGTCTAATGTAGACTTTAGTTGACTTAAATTGGCAAGGTCAGTTTTTACACAATTTTTCTCAGGCGGTTTGAAATTTTTGTAGCCGCAAATGACCTTTTTTGATTTTTGCAGAGTTTGGACAATATTGCTGCCTAAAAATCCGCTGGCGCCCGTTAATAAAATCTTTCCCATAAACCATTACTCAGGAAAACAATTATCGAAATATTTTTGATATACTCGTTGAGAAATGACTCGATAAGCCGGCTGGTAGGCATCTTTGTAAAGATCGGAATGGTGGGGAACAGGATAATTATCGGCTCGAATTTGAGTTAAATACTGTTTGAATTCCTGATGATCCAGATTAGAACGACCGGCTTTGATCAATTCTCCTGCTGCTTGCAGACCAGTTTCCATTTTTTCGACACTATTGTGCTCTTTTTGGCAGGAACGGTAAACAAGTTTGGCCAGGCTGTCGGTGTTTCCGCCTTTATGCTTAAAATTATAAAGATTGATTCGCAGGTATTTTTGATCAGGAGCGATTTTCTCGGTCATCTCAGCAGGATAGGCCTCTATTTGGTAAATTTCCTTTTGCAGGTAATTTTTTATAGTCTGATATTCAACACCAAGATGAGCAGGGCCTTTGACACCCTGAAAAATTAATTTGTAAATATCAACTGGCTGCATTTTTGGATATTTTTCCAGATGCCGGGCTATGACTTTTTCCCATTTCTCCTTAAGCGAGCCAGAAGAACATTTATCGATAGTTAGCCCTATCATGCCAGTTATTAACATAAGCAGGACAATTGATTTTGAATTTAATAAAGTCGTTTTAATCTTCTTCGTCATCAATTTCAGTGTATTTGACATCTTCTACATCATTGTTGTCAATATCGATATCCAGTTCGGAACGAGGCCTGCCTTTGATTGATTCATCCTGATTTTGAATGGATATATTTTTCTGAATCCATTCCCAGGCCCATTTGCCTCCAAAATAGATAATTAGACCATAAATAATTAATCTTAACATAGTATCTCAATGGTGTTAAATATTAAGGGTTGTAATAGACAGTCCCGCTAATGGGCTGTCTGACGATTTTTATTAATTTTTCCAGATCCTCTTCATTTTTGACAAAATCGATTTCATTGGTGTTAATGATCAGGACCGGACATTTTTCATAATGGAAGAAAAATTCATTATAAATTTTGCGCAGGGATTGCAAATATTCAACAGAAATATTTTCTTCATAAGGACGGGCGCGATTGGAAATATTATCCATAAGATTGTTAATATCTGATTGCAAATAGATGACAAGATCGGGTGATGGGACTTGTTTTTCCAGCAGGGTTTCAATTTTTTCATAAAGCCCGAGTTCTTTTTCACCAAGATTTAGATTGGCGAATAATTTGTCCTTCTCAAACATATAATCACTGATCAATAATTTGTGAAAAATATCAACCTGTTTGAGCTCCTGCTGCTGCTTGTACCTTTCCAGGAGAAAGAATAACTGAGTCTGAAAAGCATAACGTTCCGGTTCTCTGTAAAATTCCTCCAAAAAAGGATTATTTTCAAACTTTTCCAGGATCAATTTTGCTGATAGAGAATCCGCCAGTAATTTTGCCAAACTGGTTTTGCCTACTCCAATGACTCCTTCAATAGCGATATAATATAAGTTTTTCATGCTGTATCCAACTTTATTTCTAATTCTTTCCGTTTTTTATACAGGGTAATCCTGCTTTCGTCCGGGCATTCTTTTAATAGAGTTGCCATGGTTTTTCCTGTGACCGGATCTTTGAATTGAGGCACGATTTCATTCAAAGGCTTTAGGACAAAAAGCCGTTCGCTGAAGCGCGGATGAGGCAGTTTTAATTCTTTTGTGTCCAGAATTTTGTCTTCGAAAAAAAGCATATCGATGTCAATTTCTCGGGCTCTGTTTTGATAATTGCTGCGCTGACGTCCCAGATCCTTTTCGATTTTCAGGCAAGTTGACATCAATTGACCGGGCGTTAATTTTGATTGAATTTTTATGACCATATTTAAAAAATCGGGCTGTTCCTCAAAGTAGCGTGGCTCTGTTTCATATAGAGAAGAGAAATCCTGAATCTGGCCGGCTCTGTGTGAAATTTCATCAACAGCCTGATAAATGTTTTGCTCGCGATCACCTAAATTTGAACCTAATCCTAATAAAATCAATCCCATCCGATATCCAGTTCTCCCTTTTTACCTTCCACATCTACCTCTACGCTGTCAAAAACGCCCTCAACAGGAACATATTTTTTACGCAATGAAACCCGGGCTTTTTCTATATTGATTTCCTTGAAAAGGGCTTTTAAAATGTTGCCAGCTAGAGCTTCCAGAAGATTGTATTTTCTGTTTTCGATGACCTTGCGAATTAATTTGTGAACCCTGGTGTAATCGACAGTATCTTTGATATTGTCACTTTCCATAGCTGGGCGCATATCAAAGTACATTTCCAGGTCAACTTCAAACTGCCCGCCATTATCTTTCTCAAAAGCACCTACGCCATGGTAGCCGTAGAACTTCATATTATTTAGTATTAATTTTCCCATTCAATTCACTCTTGAATTAAATTTCTATTCCTGATTATTTTCAGCATCTTTTTTATCTTTACGTTCCTGGCGTTCAAGCACATCCAGAACATTTTTGAATTGATCCTTATTTTTTTCATTAATATCTGATAATGTTCGGTGAGCATCCAGAATCATTTTCCCTAAGTTCTTTTTACTTTCCTGCTGGCCTTTGATCTTTTTATATTTGTGATCAAAGCCTTCCGGCTTTTTGATGAATTTGCACAGCTTATCAAAACCCATTTCCTGCAATAATTCTTTGACATCGGCTTCATTAATGATTAAGGGTAATTTATGAGAAAAATTTTTAATAGAGTAGCGGGCAATTTTAGCCAGCAATCCGATGTTGGTACTATCCATATATTCAGTGTCTGTAACGTCAACAATTATTTCGTCAAAATTTTGTTTTTTAAATAATTTCTGCAAAAAATTATTAAAACCGGTACTCCACTGATATTTTAATTCCCCGGATAATTTTATAAAATATTTATTATCTACTTTTGCAAATTGATAATGGTGAGTAGTCATAGTTAATTGTTTAACCTTTTTACGCGCATAAATGTAAGATCGTCAGGAGGATTTGAGTGCTTATCCAGGTGGATCTTATCCCGCATATCAAGCAGGCTAATATTGTGATCCACCAGAGAAAGAAGGGCTTCACTTTTTTCTTCTAGACTATCTTTGTCAATTATTTCCAGGATTCCATCGGAAAATAGATACAGGCACATATCATCAGCCAGGTTGATCCGTTCTTCGGTATGCTCGGTTTCATCAATTAGACCAAGAGGAAGATCGCGGGTTTCAAGAAAATGGGCGCTATTGTTTTCGGTTATAACAGGATAGGGAACTTGACCGGCATTAGAGAAGGTCAATAGATTTTGCGTCAGATTTATAATACCATAGAAAATTGTTAGATGCTTTTCCAGATTTTCATCAAGAAGCATGCTATTGAGTTTGTCAAATAAATCTGGTGGCGAAAGAATTGTGCGTACATTCTCGAGCCGATATTTATCCAGATAATTGGTAATGAAGCTGTTAACCAGAACAGTTACAAAAGAAGAAGAAGCACCATGACCGGCCACGTCAATGAAATAAAAACCTACATTATCATGGTCGATCTGAAAGTAATTCAGAAAATCGCCGCTCAGAAATAGAGAAGGTTTCAGATAATGACTGAATTCATAATGAGAGAATACCTTTTTATTTTCCGGCAGCAATTTAAATTGAATTTTCTTTCCGGCTTGAACATCATCTTCAATTATTTGTAGTGATTGTTTTAATTCCTGATTGGTTTTTTTGAGTTCTTGCTCCCGGTCGATCAAGCGCTTTTCCAGTCTAAGGATGCGAACGCCTGACTCCACCCGGCTTTTTAATTCCTGGCTATCAAAAGGCTTGGTCACGTAATCATTTGCACCGCTGTCGAGTCCTTCCACAAGATCGTCTTTGCTGGAGCGGGCTGTAAGCATTATGAAATAGATTGGAAATTCCGGACGCCGGGCTCTGATGCGTTTGACAATTTCCAGCCCTGTCATTTTGGGAAGCATCCAGTCCATCAGCACCAGCACCGGCTCCTGAATGTTCTCGATCGCTTCATAGGCCTCTTCACTGTCGCAATATACTTCAGACTGATAGCCCCATCTGCTGATATAGAGACTTAAAAGTTTACAATTGGCTTTATTGTCATCAACTGCGATTATTTTCATTGCTTTTCCAGACATATTCCAGAAATTTTATACTGTATAAATTATCAATATAAGCTTAGAAATTAAATAGTCTTCTAACCAAATTGTTCATTTTTTCTTTAATTTTGCGGAATTTGAACCAAACCCCGTTAATAAACCCCTGAATTTGTTTCAAACGATCAAGCCCCAACTTTTTTGCAAATTAAATCAGAAGAAGTGGCAATCTCGAATAGCTTTAACAACAAAGAATTGGCTCTCAATCAAATCCACCAGTGAAACTATTACATAATAGACATAATTTCAAATAATATTACTCGAATTTTTCATTTTGTTTTTATAGTTTTACCTATTGTGTTTGATATTGAGCCATATTTTTTTTGGATAATGGTCAAAAGCTGCCGATTCATCAAAACTGAGCAGCAGATAGATTGATTATCCAGGATTGAATCATAGAATCAATTGGCTCTAACTTCTGAAAATATCATTTGTATTTCAGGAAAAAGAGATTTACTTCAATAATTTCAAAGTAATCTTTAATTAACCAACGAAGAAAAATATGATTGAAAAAACTATCATAACTGGATTAGGTGAAATTCTCTGGGATCTTCTTCCGGAAGGAAAACAGCTAGGCGGTGCTCCGGCCAATTTTGTTTATCATATTCAGCAGTTGGGCTTTCAGGGCTACATGGTCAGCAGTGTTGGCGAAGACAGGCTCGGATATGAGGTGCTGGAAAGCCTTGATAAGCGCGGATTGGACAGCAAATATATTTTCCGCTCACAGGACTACCCAACCGGACAGGTTGAGGTCGAAATCGATGAAGATGGCAATCCCGAATATAATATTATTGAAAATGTAGCCTGGGATTATATCCCTTATTCTGAGAAATTAGATGAGCTGGCTCATAATTCTTCAGCAGTCTGTTTCGGTAGTCTGGCCCAGCGAAGTTCCCAATCCCGGGCCACAATTCAGAAAATTTTGCAAAATACGAGTGCGAAATGTATTCGTATATTTGATGTAAATTTGCGGCAAAATTATTACAGCCTGGAACTGATTGAGGATAATCTTGCTCTGGCATCAATCCTAAAATTAAACCAGGAAGAACTCCAGAAAATTACCGATATGTTTTCAATTAATGGCAAAGAAAAAGGACAGATGCGGAAGCTAATCTCACGATTTGATCTTGATATGATCGCGCTTACCAAAGGTGGCCAGGGAAGTTTTTTGGTAACATCTCAGGAATCCTCGTTTCTGGAACCTCTCGATACTAAAGTCAAGGACACTGTGGGAGCCGGAGACAGTTTTACAGCAGGTCTGGTTTTCAGTCTGCTGCAGGGCTTTCCTCTTGAAAAATGCCATCAAAATGCCAATCGGCTGGCTTCCTTTGTTTGCTCTCAGGATGGTGCTATGCCTTCCCTGCCTGAAAAATTATTAACCCAAATTAGTTGAAGAGATTCCCATGCAAAAATCATTGAAGAAAATTAGAATTATTGTTTCGCTCCTTGTTTTTATCTCTTTTTTAATCGCCTTTTGTTCCAGCAGTGAATTTGTCAGAAAAGTTGCTGGTATTGTGACCGCATTTCAGTTTACTCCGGCACTTTTGAAAATCCTATCGACTCTGGCAATCGGATCGCTTGTGGCAGTTGTAGTGATCCTGGCTGTTACTTTGCTAATGGGGCGGGCTTACTGTGCTTCTTTCTGTCCTCTGGGAATTTTACAGGATGTTGTTATTTATATTGGTGAAAAGCTGGGGATGAAACCCAAACAGTCACCGCAAAATTCGTTGAAAGCAGTCCGGTTTTCCATTTTAGGACTGACTGTTTTAACTGTGATCCTGGGAACAAATCTGGTATTGAATTTGATTGATCCCTACAGCCTTTTTGGAAGAATCACAGCCGGAATTTTTCGGCCGATCACAACTTTGATAAATAATGGTCTGACAGCAATTCTGCAAAATTTTAATATTTACTCAGTCAGTTATATAAATATTCCAGTTGTGCCCAGCGCACTTTTTGTGATTACTATTGCTCTCTTTCTATTTCTGGTGATTCTGTCCTTGTTTAAAGGCCGCAAGTATTGTAATTCGATTTGTCCGGTAGGAAGCTTGTTGAGTCTGATTTCAAAGCGATCAGTATTTCGAGTTAATCTGGATGAAGATGCCTGCATTGATTGTAAAATTTGCGAAGATCAATGCCGGGCAGGTTGCATTGATGTAGAAAATCATTCTATTGATAATGGTCGTTGCACTCTATGTTTCGATTGCATTGGTGTTTGTCCGCAATCAGCAATTTCCTATACAAGCCAGAGCAAATCAGAACAGGAGCCTGAAAAAGAGCGCCGTTCCTTTTTTGCAAAATCAGTAGCCCTCTTGAGTCTGCCTGCTGTAGCCAGTTCAGAAACTAAAACTAAAAAATCCGATCCTGTCCTTCCGCCAGGAGCAAAGAGCTATCAATCATTCCTGGATAAATGCACAGGCTGTCATCTGTGCGTGAATGCCTGCCCTTCCAATGTAATTGTTCCGGCTTTAATGGATTTTGGTCTGGAAGGTTTATTTCAACCTAAAATGGATTATGATCAAAGTTATTGTGCCTTTGATTGCAAAATCTGTACGGAAGTCTGCCCAACAGGAGCCTTGACTGAACTCACTCTTGAGGAAAAACAACTCACTCAGCTGGGGACTGTCAATTTAAATAAAGACCAGTGCGTTGTTTACCGCAATGATACTGATTGCGGGGCCTGTATTGAACATTGTCCTACTCATGCTGTTGATGCCCAGGAAAAAAATGGAATTCTTTATCCAGTCACAGATCAGAGTTACTGCATTGGATGCGGTGCCTGTCAGTACCCCTGCCCAACTTTGCCAAAAGCGATCACTGTAGTTGCCAATAGAACTCACATAAAAGCTGAACCCCCTTACCAGGAGGAGGAACAAAAATCAGAGACTGATGAGCAGGAAAGCAGTCAGGACTTCCCGTTTTAGACCATTATCCCAAAATAAGTGGAGTGTAGATCATGCAAAAAATTTTCATTGAAGATATGCAGCCGGAAGCCCATATCGAAGGTTATTTTGGCTTGAAGCAAAAGAATGTGCGCACGACCCGTAATGACAAACTCTATCTGGATCTGACTCTGGTCGATAAAACCGGTGAAATCAATGCAAAAATGTGGGACGGTGTCGCCAAAGTCAAGGATGCGCTGGTCGAAGGTGATCCAGTCGCTGTGCGAGGCTATGTCAGCATTTACAGCAGGAAATTGCAATTGACAATAAAAAAAATTCGGCCTGTTAATGAAGATGATCGGGAGCATGGTTTCAATTTTCAGGACCTGGTGCTGAGTTCTGACCGGGATACTGATAAATTGTGGTCGGAAATCGAAGATATGATAAAATCGATCAAGAATATTCATCTTCGGGAATTGACCAGTAATATTTACCAGGAACTTGAGGATGAACTCAAGACTTTTCCAGCATCGATGAGTCTTCATCATGCCTATCAGGGAGGTCTGCTCGAGCATATTTATCATTGTGCTAAAAATGGACTGGGAATTTGTCGCAATTATCCTGAACTGGATCAGGACCTGGTCTTGAGCGGAATTCTACTGCATGATATTGGTAAAATTGACGAGTTGAATTCTGGAATCAACATCAAATATACAGACCGTGGTAATTTTACAGGACACCTTGTTCTAGGACGGGACAGGATTAATGAGGCTATTAAAGAAATCGATTTTTTCCCCGAGGAATTGCATAACAAATTGGAGCACATTATGCTGGCTCATCATGGGAAAATGGAGTGGGGATCGCCGCGCGAACCCGCTTTTTCGGAGGCTGCCATTGTGTTTTACGCTGATAAGATCGATACCTATCTCAAACAAATGGAAGAGGCTATCAGCGATGACGAATCCGAAGGGAATTGGACTGATAAACGCAATTATTTTCACCGTGTTTTGTATAAAAAATAAAATTTAAGAGATTTTTATGGATAATTATCGAAAGCTGTTTCCCATTACTCAGGAAAAAGTTTATTTAAATCATGCTGCTACTGCTCCTCTTTCTACCAGAGTCAAATCTGCTCTGGATAAATATATTGAGACGCGCATGAAAACCCAGCCGGGCAACTGGGAGGAATCTGCTCAGAAAGGGGCTGAACTCAAGCAATTATTCGCCGGAATGATCAAAGCTGAATCGGCTGATAGAATTGCATTTACCCAGAATACAACCCACGGACTAAATATCATTGCTTCCGGTTTGAATTGGCAGCCGGGTGATGAGATTTTGATTCCCGAGAAGGAGTTTCCTGCCAATGTTTATCCTTTCAAAAATCTGGAGAAACTGGGCGTCAAAATCAAATATTTGCCTACTCCACAAGGTGGTTTGCAAGCTTCGACTCTGACTGATAATATTTCACCAAAGACAAAATTGCTGACTCTAAGTTTTGTGGAATATTTAAGCGGATTTAAACATGATATGGAGGCAATCGGACAAATTTGCCAGGAGTATGATATTTTATTTATAGTCGATTCTATTCAGGGAGCCGGGGCTATGCCGATTGACGTTCAAAATTTTCATATTGACGGTCTTGCCAATGGTGGCCAAAAGTGGTTAATGTCTCCACCAGGAACGGGATTTTTATATGTGACAAAAGATCTGCAGGGTAGAATTTCGCAATGTCATTTAGGCTGGACAGGTCTGGAGGATTTTGATAATTTTCTGGATTATGACCGGAAACCTCTGGAAACTGCTGCCCGTTATGAATTAGGGTCATTAAATTTTGCTGGAATAACAGCAGCCCATGCTGCCTTGTCATTGTTGACAGAAGTCGGGCTGGATAATATTTATCAGCACATTGTCAAGCTCACAGATCATGCTATCCATGGATTAAAAGAAGCTGGATATAATCTTTATACAAATCAGAATAGAAAGCACCGGTCGGGGATTGTTACCTTTTATCCGGATTCGGGAGTAGAGCAACTTTTTGAAAAAATGCAGGAGAATGATATTGTGTGTTCATTCCGCAGTAATATGATCAGAATAGCACCCCATTTTTATAATAATTTTGCTGATATTGAGGCTGTTCTCGATGTTTGCCGGAAATTTAGATAGTCATGATTTCACAGGCAAAGGTCAAGGGTAGGCCGAGAATATCTGACCGGCAGGATGATATAATAATTTGTGTCAATTTGTGAATTTGTGGGTAGATTTATTTTCTTTCCTTTTTGTTCATGATATTATACTCGAAACAGGAGTTTCTCAAAAAATTTCCGTACCCAGGCAGAGCCTGGGAACGAGAGGGGGAAATATGAGACGAGATGACTGCATTTGATTTTATATGGTGAGTATAAAAAAAATAATTCGTGTAATTCGCGAAATTCGCGGACAGATTTGTCCGGCTTCCGATTTCCCCTTGTTACTTTTGACTCGCAAAAGTAACCAAATCGAAGATCCCGAGCGGAGTCTCGGGAAGGAGCGGCGGATAATTATTGGCTAAAAAATGAATCAATGTGCTAAAATTATTTAAACTTAATTTGTTTTGTCCTTCGAAAATGGGACAATATTGGCACTCTGTAAGATACATTATAATTAACAGCTTT
>JAIPJV010000046.1 GCA_021734005.1 Fidelibacterota bacterium | reverse complement strand
TATTTGTTGACCAGTTCTGTGACAACATTTATATGCGGATCAACTACAAAATCCTGCAACTTTTCATGGCTAACAGATATAACTTTGTCAGCACCATATTCTATTAAAACCTGTAATTGTTGATCATCTATATCATGGCCCAGCATTAAAGCCACTAATTTAACATCCCGTTTCTCAGCCAGGTCTTTGCCGCGCTTGAGCAATTCATAGGAAACATCTCGGATTTTGCCATTTTCCTGTTCACCTAATATCCAGACATCTTTGTAAGCCATATCTCTATCTCCTTAAATAATCTCTAACTTTTCAAAATATTGGATCAACTTATAAACTGATTCCTCAACCTCCTGATCGGTCTGAGGAGTCAGTTTCTCACCTTCACGGGTAACTTTGGGTTTGGAGATCTTAACTACCCGGGTGGGTGAACCCTGCAAGCCCAGATTTTCCGGTTCAGCATCAATATCTTGCGGGCCCCAGACTGGAATTTCTATATCACGGGCTTTCTTTTTGCCACTCAAGGTTGGCAGCCTGGGAAAGTTGATCTCTTTGACAACTGTAAAGAGAGCCGGACGCTGGATTTCCAGAAACTGGTAGCCATTTTCTACATTGCGCTCTGCTATCATAGATTCTTCAGTCACTTTATCAATTCCACTCACATAAGTCAGAAAAGGTATCTTGAGCCAGGAAGCGATTCCCGGGCCAACCTGACCTGTATCGCCATCGGTTGCTCGTTCTCCACACAATATTACATCAAAGTCTCCGATTTGTTTAATTGCCTGAGCCAAAACATAGGAGGTTGACCAGGTATCGGCACCAGCGAAATTTTTATCAGAGAGCAAAATTCCGGAGTCACAGCCCATGGCAATGGCTTCCCGCAATGCTTTTTCAGCACTGGGTGGGCCCATGGTCATGGTTACGATTTCGCCGCCCTTATCATCTTTGAGCCGAATGGCTTCTTCAATTGCGTACAGATCAAGGGGATTAATGATCTGTTCTACTCCCGATCTGACCATCGTGCCTGTTTCCGGATCCATCTTGACATTGCTGGTCTCGGGAACCTGTTTGATTGGTACGATTATTTTCACGTCCTCACCCTGTATTTAATGGTTTTTATTTTCAAATTCTTAAAATCAATTCCATAATAATTTCTATTATTTCGCATATATTATTTTACCTAACAATACCGGTCGGTCAGCACCGGTTGCATTGGGAACATTAGCTGGAATCTCCCAGATACGAAGGGCGGCCAGCATAGCAAAAGCCAGCGATTCTTTAGCGTCAATATTGAGATTGTATTTATGGGGACTGCTGAATTCCGCATCCTCAAACAGTTCTTTTAAATGCTGCATTATAACAGGATTGCGGGCTCCACCTCCACTGACAATAATCTCATCAATGATATATTTATCAGCAAAAAACTTTTCATAGCTTTTAAAAATCGACTCTGCTGTAAAGCGGGTCAAAGTTGCGATTAAATTCTGGAAATCATCCTGGCTCTGAATTTTATATTTGTCAATCAGCGCTTTAACAAATTGGGATCCAAAAACCTCTTTTCCTGTTGATTTGGGAGGCGATTTTTCGAAATAAGGATGGTCATGAAGTTCTTCCAATATATTCTGATCAATTTCTCCAGCTTTTGCCCATTCTCCATCAAGATCAAAGGTCAGTTTTCCCTGTGTAGCGAAACTGATTGCAGCATCAATTAAACCATTGCCCGGGCCCGTATCAAGAGCATAAATATCATGATTAGATTTTGCATCTTCAGGAATAATGGTAAAATTGGCAATGCCACCGATATTTAGAAGTAGATATGTTTTTTTATACCTTTTGAACCACAAATAGTCAATAAAAGGTACGAGCGGAGCACCGGAGCCACCGGCAGCCACATCATTAACCCGAAAATCTGCAATAACGGGAATTCTAAGGTCTTCAGCAAGAACAGCAGGTTCGCCTATCTGAAGCGTAGAATGGCCCGGTTCGTGCCAGATTGTCTGCCCATGGGAACCGATCAGATCAATATTCGATTTATCAATACTGTATTCCTTGAGAAAGCGCTCTACCATTTTGCTCCATTGGCGGGTGATATCAAAATTTGCCCGGCAAATATCCTGAGTCTGGCCGGTTAGTTTATCTTCAATATAGTTTTTGAATTCAGGATCGTATTGATAGGAAGCAAAATTAATCATTCTAGCATCCAGATTTTCACCTTTTCGATTGATTTTCACCTGGCAAATATCGAGACCATCCATAGAAGTACCGGACATTAGTCCTAGAACTATCAATTTATCTTTTTTTTGTAATTTGCAAATTTCCACTTGCGTCACCTGTTTTCTGAATATTAATCAAAATTGGATACCCTGTAATTCAAATTATAGTCAATTAATCCTGATCATCTTTAAACGCAAATCTAATAAAGCCATCATGTTCTTCTATCAATTTTTTGGCTTTTTCATAGGATATTCCCAGGTGAGCCATAACAATGCCTTCTTTGACATGTTTATTGGCTTTGTGCAAATATTCATAACCTTTTTCCCGGGAAACACCGGCCAATTCGGAAATAATCCGGGTGCCTCGATCTACAAGCTTCTCATTAATGGCCATATGGTCAACCATATAATTTCCATAGACCTTGCCCCATTTGATCATTGCTGTTGTGGTAATCATATTGAGCACCATTTTTGTTGCTGTTCCGGCTTTCATTCTGGTGGAACCGGTAATTAATTCCGGGCCGGTCAAAACTTCAATAATAACATCGGCATTAGCATCGAGATGCTCTTTGTGAGTACAGGTCATGAAAATGGTCTTGCATCCAATAGATTTGGCATAATCAAGTCCGCCATGAACATAGGGTGTTGTTCCGCCTGTAGCAATTCCCATCAGAACATCAGAACTTTTTAGTCCATATTTTTTGCAATCTTTTTTACCGTTTTCTGGATAATCTTCGGCTGACTCAACGGCCTCTCTAAGGGCTTTGTATCCACCGGCAATAAAGCCCTTCACAAGATCAGGATCAACTGAAAAAGTGGGCGGACATTCACTGGCATCGAGAACTCCCAGACGGCCACTGGTTCCTGCTCCTATATAGCGCAAACGGCCACCATTACGAAAGGTCTCATGCACAATGTCAGCAGCTTTGGTAATTTCCGGAATGGCTTCCCGAACAGCCTTGTGAACTGTAGCGTCTTCCTCATTCATGAGCCGAATGATTTCTTCAGTTGACATAGTGTCTATTTTTTCACTTTTGGGATTCTTTTTTTCCGTTAGAATATTACTACGATCTTTTACATCATCCATTATTTAATTCTCCATAATTTATTCTTCGTTTTCTATGTTCCACTTTTTTATTCCTTCAAATATTCAATCACATATTTCATAAAATCATTCCTGGCGTCTTGCCCCAGAATTGTTTCAAAGGGAAAAGCTGCAATCACCAGATTGTAACGATTGCCCTTATATCCAATTCCAGCACTAAAATGATTTTCCCGATATCGAAAGATTGTAGAAGCCGAATCATCATTAGCAGGAACAATGGCATCGGGTGCTTCAACTTTATAAATATCCCGGCTGAAATCAGCATTATATTGAAATTCAGTAGATACATTTGCGAAATTAGTATCGGATACAAATACATGGCCTTCCCGAGCTGCATGATCAGTTGCTAATTTGTATTGGAGTGTATCGCGAGCGAAGCTGGTTTGGGAAGTTGTATCAAAGGGACTGCTAAAAATATCAGATGCAAGATAGGCACCGGAAATAAAAAGGTCGCCTCCCTGTTCACAGTAATTTTTGATCTTTTCCTTCATTTTTTGGGTAAATATCCTGTAGCTAATGCTATCGGAATTGCCGGGTAAAGGAGTTGACTTCTCTTCACCATAAATGATGTCAATCATATCATAATCAGAAAATTTTATTTCATTATCTTTGAAGGCTTCATCACTAATAGACACATAGGAGTATCCTGCTGCGCCAATCGCTTTTCCATGAATTATAGGAAAATCAAAAGTGTTCCCAGCAATTATTTCAGTTTCATAATTTCCATAGCTTGCTCCCCAACCTGGAGCAGTGTTAGTCAGCCATTTCGAATCAGGTTTATAATTAAACTGACGGCCAGTATATCCAATATCGTATTTGTAGGGAACTCCTTCATCGCGAAAATTTGCGAATCCTTTAAACTTACTTTTGTTGATTGGGGTTGGACTGCAAATTCTGTCAAATCCATTTACAATTAATACAGTACCCCTGGAATTCTCTGTGTGAGAAACAGTTAATATCTCAGAAGGAAAACTTTCTCCGCCTTCATTAAGTGCCGTAACTTTAAAACTGTAATTCAAGTCCGGTTTCAAATTTTTTACAATATGGACAGTATCTTTGACAAGGACACCATTATCAAAACCGGCTTCACCAATTCTGGTATAGACCATATACTTATCCGGTTGGGCCGATTCCTCAAGCGGATCTTCTTGGGGGCGCCAGCTGAGTTTGACCCGACCGCTATCAATAAATTCTGTACTAAAATGGGTGACTGGAAGAGGATGGACAGTATAGTCATATCCATATTGAGTGGAAATGAATTTCAAGATTCCTTTATATATTGAACGTCCAAGATCAAATCGAAAACGAGGATCCATTCCATATTTCATATCGGTAAAATTCTGATGGGAGAACAATTCTATTAAGATAGCAGGCACATTGGGACGGTAGGCTTCGCTATATTTACTATTGCGCAAAGCCCGGCGTGTCCAGATCGAATCATATACAGTTTGAATATCGTTCACAATCTGAGTCTGAACAATATCGGTGACATCTCGGGCTGCTATGCGGGATACTCCATCAGGATATACTTTTTTATCCTGCTCATCTTTGAGGCTGTAAATTCCCAGAGTACCTACAACTGTACCATTTCTGGTAATTCCTGCGTCAGTGTGAAAAGCACAGGAAAGATCAATAGGAATTCCGAGACCTTTGGTCTGACGATTTTGATTGGGCCCATAGGGTGCTCCTTTTAGGTAATTGACCCATTCTCCCCGGGAAGTGTAATCATCATAATAATCATCACTATCATTGGATGGATTGTAAATAAGACTGTCAGGCATTCCAGCATATTGTAAATAGTAACGGGCGGCTTCTGTAAATCGCGGCCTTCTGCTGGTCGATTGTGCCCGTTTCACATCACCCATTCCCCCACCAAAACGAACTGCATCAGCAGATACGAATCCGGAATTATTGCTTTGATTGGATAGGGTAACTTTGCCTGTTTCAGGATTGTGACCTTTTTCAAAATAATACTCGCCCAGGTAGATCCAGGTGCCACCACCAATTTTTTGATTTATTAGATAATCTGTTTTGCCACCGGAGTGAAATACACTGTATTTGGCATCAGTTATATTACTATCGGACTGGTGATAGGAAATGTAAACTGCGTACTTGCCGCTCTCCGGAATTTCTGGGATCCATTCAACTTTTGCATTATCAACTGTATCAGTTTTAATTTTCCTAAAAGTACCCATCTGAAATGGATTGTCACCGCTTTTGTAGGGTGGCTGGCCAATACTAAAACCAGGTGCTTTAGCTGTTTCCCAATCATAGGATTGATTGCTTGTTGTTTCCTGATATTTGCTATCAAAATGGCTTGTATCATTATCGACAATAACTTCATGAGTTTGGAGCGAGCGTTCTCTAGGAACAAAAACATTGGCACCGGAATTTTCCAGCATGGGAATTAAATAAGGTATAGTCACTGAAAAAGGAAGCAAGTCTTCCACAGTTTGAAATAGACGGGGACGCTGCCATTCCCAGTGCTCTTCTTCATTATTATAGTACCAGCCATGGCTATGCCAGAGTGCAATCGAATGACCATACAATCCATTTGGAATTCGGGCTGGGTAATCCTGACGGCGTTTAATGGGAATTCTGAGATGATCGGGATATGGTCGTCGGGTTGGGTCCCAGGCTGAACGCTCTGGACGATAAAAATTGGGCACAAGCTGTTCAATAGGTGTTTCTAAGGCGTATATTTCAAGATCATATTTTCTATACCACCAGCCTAATTGATCATCCACTTGTTTATAAATCGCATCCACATTTTTTAGGCGAAATGGAATGCGGGCAAAATATTTGTTAAAATAGATTTTTATATCTTTTTCAGATTTATCAACCTGGACAGAATCTATGCTGGTAGCAGGGATAGCTTTGACAGGTTTCCCCTCTTGTTTACAATTATTCAGAAATTTTTCAACTTTTTTATGAACCCGCCTGGTTTTCCAGTCTAGATGGGAATAATCATAAGAAGATTGAGTAGTTACAAGAGAGCATTTTGAAAGTAGAACTATCAGTATTAAGATGGAATTTTTTTTCAACTCTAGCAATTTTGTTTGGCTCCCGGTTGATCAATTATGGATTTTAAAGATTCAATAAGTACTCCATAGTTTAAAATAATATTTTATTTTTTCCAATATAAAATAAGTTTGGAAACCTAATTAACTAAACTGTTAAATTCTTACTGATTATTAAGTTGTACTCAATTTTATCCAATCAATATAGATCACTATTTTTCAATAAAATATATTCCATTATAAACCGTATCATAATACACAGAATGTAAAAAAATTTGCTTACATATTGGGTTTTTTGTAAATTAGTAGGATTTTGCTGTATTATTAAGTTAGTTTGGCTAACTTAAACCTGGTTTTTCTCAAAATGATTAATACGATAATTATTAAACTTGTGTCTCAATGGCTGACTTTATGGTCAAAATAAAATTCGATAACTGCAATAAAAATTTTTCAGATCAGCAACAACTTAAGATTATGATTTAAATACTGTTAAATCAGGCCGGACACAATTATAGATAAATTGGCATTGATTGAAACTCTTTGACATTAATAATGATTTATGAATCTATTGTAAGGTGACTGTATGAAAAAAAACAATTACAAAATGATCCGCAGACTTAATGAAATAAAGATACTTAATCTTCTTCGACACAAAGCACCTATATCGCGAAGCGAAATGGCAAAGCAGACCAACATCTCAAAAGTCACAATTTCAGAAATTGTAAAAAGACTGGACAAAGAGGGATTCACTAAAACTGCTGGTAAAGGCCAATCGACCAGTAAAGGTGGTAAGCGCCCCACTCTTATAAAATTGAACCCTGATAAAGGCTATGTTGTTGGAGTAGAAATCAAAAAGAACAGAGTCAATATAGCAATAGCCAATATCGAGTCTGAAATTATAAATGAATGCGGATTTGATTATTCTGACACCGAGACAATGAATAATGTTATCAATAATATTTTTGATTGTATTGATGCTGAATTGAAAGCTTTATCAATTCCCTACGAAAAATTAATCAGCATTGGTATAGGTGTACCCGGTTTTGTTGATTATGAAAAGGGCGTTTTGTCCTATTCTCATAAGGGCTGGGAAGACAAGCCTTTTGCAACCCGCTTTTCCGAAAAATTCGGAATTCCTGTGCTAATTGAAAACGATGCTAACATGGTTGCCATAGGAGAAGATCTATTGGGTGCAGGCCGGAATGAATCCCATTTTATGTGTATTACTCTGGAAGCCGGAATTGGTGCCGGTATTATTATGGATGATCAATTAATTCGGGGAGCAAGTGGTATGACAGGAGAAATTGGTTATCTGGAGCTGGGAAAATCTCTCTCAGACCCCCAAAAATATACCCATCTTTATAATGGTCAAAAGTATTATGGTGATATCCTTTCTGAGGAACATCTATATGATGTTATCAAAAATAATCTCAAAAACTCAGATTTTGAGGCAGAAAAGCCAATAGATGATCTTGATATAAAATATTTTTTAAGAATGGCTGAAAATGGTGATCCCCTGGTAACTGAGATACTCGATGAGTATGGAGAATTAATAGCCAATATGTGTACGGAGCTGATCAAGTCAATTAATCCTAATTTAATTGTTCTAAGTGGTGAAGTTATTGAAAATTCTCCCTATTTATTCAATAGAATTAAGGATAATGCTAAAAAGATCATGCACAATATTCCTTTTGATGTTAGTTCCATAGTAGTTGGAGAATTGGGAAACGATACTGCCTGTCTGGAGGGGGCAATTACACTGGCTCTTCAGGTTGTATTCAAACCCTATGTCAAGCACCATCGTCTCAAGCAAATCCATGTAAAAAATTAAGTAGTAAAATGCACCTGGGTTTCCAAACAATTATCCCTGATAATTTCCGGGGCAATATCTGAATAAAAAATTTAGGAGGGTGGAATGGAAATAAAGAAATTATTCCTAAATTATAGTTTAATATTCCTATTGGTCAGTTCTTTTATTATAACAGGCTGTAATACCGAAGTAAAAAAACCTGGAGGAACTTTGCCGAACATTTCTCAAATTGATAATGCTATAGATCGAGGCCATTTTCAAGAAGCAAAGGAAATGATCCGTAAAATTCGCTGTGCCAATGCAGAAGTACCTGACACTCTGGAAATCGAACTGGATTTCCGTTTGGCCTTAATGAAACGCATTAAACTGGATTTTAATAAAACTGAAGAGGAAGTTAGACAAAAACTGGATAAATATTATCCTGAACTAACCAGTAACCAATTACAGCAATGGGAAAAAGACAAAGTCCTCGAAATGCGCATGATCAATGGTAAAAAGCGTTATTTTCATAATTCTGTATATAATCTATTTTTAATTGATGATGAGGCCAAAGTAGTCAAAGAAAAAATTGACGGAAAAAAAGAGGATCCTCTTAAAAAAATCTGCCTCGATCATACTGGCAGAATCCTTGATGATTTTAAATCCACTGGCAAAAATCTTCTTGTGCCGGTTACCATGAGGATTAATTATAAATTGAGTGTAGATGCTAATGCTGTCCCTGCTGGAGAAGTTATCCGCTGCTGGATGCCTTATCCCCGCACTAGACGAGAAAGACAGAGCAATATAAAGCTTCTCAGCACAGGGCAAGATAATTTTGTTATCGCGCCCGAAGATCAACTCCAAAGATCAATTTATATGGAAAAAGTAGCAAAAAAAGATCAGCCAACAGTTTTCACCTATGAGTTCAAATATACTTCCCGGGCTGAATATTTTGATCCTGCCAATCTTCCTGCAAGCGGCTATAATCCTGACAGTAAAATATATGAAAAATATACTCAGGAGAATCCTCCTCACATTGTTTTTTCCGATAGAATCCGCTCATTAACTACAAAAATAACTAAGGATGCCCACACTCCCTATGAGAAGGTTAAAAAAATCTATGAATGGATTGACGAAAATATTCCCTGGGCTAGTGCTCTCGAATATTCCACATTCCGCAATATCCCGGCTTATGTTCTGGATAATCGTCACGGTGATTGTGGTATGCAAACCCTTCTTTTTATTACAATGGCCCGTTTTGCGGGGGTTCCCGCTAAATGGCAAAGCGGCTGGATGCTCCACCCCGGCGAAGTCAATCTCCATGACTGGGCTGAAGTCTATTATCCGAAAATCGGGTGGGTTCCTGTTGACCAATCCTTTTCTTTGCAAAAAGCTAAAGATCAGCAAAAACGTTATTTTTATACTTCGGGAATTGATTCTTATCGGTTAATTGTCAATGATGCTTATTCACAAGAATTCTATCCCCAGAAAATTCATCCCCGCAGCGAAACAGTCGATTTTCAACGTGGCGAAGTAGAATGGCGCGGTGGCAATTTGTATTTTAATCAGTGGGGTTACAATATGGAAGTTGAATATTTGGAATAAATTTGAATTTCAATTTTTATTAGATAGAAGAGGCGGGTTAATCATTTGGAAATAATTTTACTGACTATTATATTGGGAAAGATAGAGGGGGAAAAATTTTTATAAAGATGTTAGTTCAAAAGGTTTACAAATTATCGCTGATTTAAACCAGATAATTCTAAAGGAGAATGGTGATGTTTACCAGTAAAAAATATCTTTCTTTCACAATGGTTATAATGATTTTTTTTTGTATTTCCTGTAATGCTAATCAAAGAGTAGAAACAACTATGCAAGAGAACATTAAAAAAATAAAAAATGAATATGCTCCTGACACCAGAATTGAAATTTTTGAGATTGAGGTAAATAGCAAAGGCGGCGGAATTTACCTGGAAGGTGCTACTTCTTCCAAAAAAGCTTATACAGCAATTCAAGAACTTATTGCTTCAGCTGAGCCTAAAAACATTTCCAACCAGGTTCGATTACTGCCTGACGAAAATTTGGAATATACCAATGCTATAATAAATCTTTCTGTAGGCAATATCCGTTCTGAAGACAGCCACCCATCTACTCTGGTAACTCAAGCCATTCTGGGAACACCTGTCAAAATTATGGAGAATGATGGCTGGTGGTATAGAATCCAAACTCCTGATAATTACATTGGCTGGATTGATGCTTCAGGAATTGAAAAAGTTAGCAAAGAAGAACTAAATAAATGGAATCAAGCCGATAAAATAATTTTTACCGATAGATATGGATCCGTTTATAAATCGAAAAATATCAATTCAGGAACAATCTCAGATATTGTGATGGGCAATATTTTGCAAGTGGATGAAACTTCTGACAATTGGTACAAAGTTGTTTTTCCCGATGGCAGAACTGGATATATTGAAAAGGAAAAAGCCCAGACAATCCCTGAATGGCAAAAGAATATTG
>JAIPJV010000045.1 GCA_021734005.1 Fidelibacterota bacterium | reverse complement strand
AGTAAAAGGTGTGCTCAATATTTTAATGATCCCGACCATTCAGCGGTTTGGAAAAGCCTTTGATATGGATGGTAATAGCAGAGGGTATTATTATCAGGTTGAGATTCCTCTTTATCAGAATGTTTATTGAAAATGGATGGAGGGGGAAGAATGGATGGATTGGAAGAATGGATGGATTGGAAGAATGGATGGATTGGAAGAATGGATGTTTGGAAGAATGGATGTTTGGAAGAATGGATGTTTGGATGGCTGGATGGTAAAAATTTATTTTGGGATAATTGTATTACGGGTTTGCAAAAGATGTTAAGGTCTATGCTTCTTTGAGTTCGTTTTCCTGAGATAAATGAACAGTCTGAGTCGGGAATGCGAATTTGATGCCTTCTTCTTCGAATTTTCTCTTGATTGCAAGATTTACTTTTTGCTGAATATCCATATATTTGTTGTAATCGGCTCCTTTAATATAGTAAACAATCTCAAGGATCAAATTGAAATCACCATATTTAGAAAAGTGACAACGGTCAAAGCGCGTATCTTCAATCTCGCCGATAATAGATTTTATCATTTCTGGAATTTTTTCCAGCTTCTCAGCCGGAGTTGAGTAAGTAACGCCAATGTTGAAAAGAACCCGGCGTTCTTCCATAGATATGTAGTTTTTAATTCTGGAATTAAGAAGATCGTTGTTTGAGAAAATGAGTTCCTCACCGTGTAAACTTCGAATTCTAGTGGTCTTTATACCAATATGTTCAACAATCCCCAGATAATTATCAATAATCAAAAAATCACCTTCTTTAAAAGGCTTATCAAACAGAATTGCAAAGTATCCAAACAGATCAGCCAGCACAGTTTGAGTAGCCAGAGCGAGCGCTACACCTCCAATTCCTATACCTGTCATCAGAGTTTTGACTTTGAACCCCAGATTGTCAAGCAGAAAAATAATACCAAAAATCCAGACAAAGGATTTAAATATCAGACTAATACCATTGACCATCTCTTTGGTGAACTTTTTTTGTTTTGCGTAATAATTGCTGAGAATATATCCTACTAACAAACTTACTGATCGAATTCCAAGGAAAGTCAGAACAACAACCAGCCCATATTTGAATAGATGATTAACATTAGCGCCGAAAGTCAGTCGTTTAAAACTGATATAGAAAATTCCAAAATAGCCAAGAGGAATTAGGATTTTTTTGATAGCCAACTGGATATCCTTAATAATCTCATCTGAAACATATTTACTGGACTTGCGAAAAATTCGCAAAATAAAATAAGTTACCAGTCTGAACAGAGCACCTCCGCCTATTAAAATTACCAGTGAAATTATATATTCACGGATAGAATTACGCGATAATATTTCTGATAATTTATCCACAACTTTACCTCCTAATTAACTATGATTTTAATATCATCAATTTTGTGAATCCATTAAATTTTTCTTGAATAGTTTGTTATAATTGTATTTGTCAGGTTTTCTTTTTTCTACTGGAACGTCATTAGTACGATTCTCCCAACTTTTCAATTTGTCTCTGAGTTCTTCTTTTATTCCCGAATATTCTGATTTATTAGCCAGATTTTTAAATTCATGGGGATCTTTGCTTAAATCATAAAGTTCCTCAACAGGTCGAGGCCAGCGAAAGATCAGGCGTTCCTTACCTGTTAATCGGCCATTTTGTTTGGCCTTCCGCATGGCCTGGAAAGAAGGCGAGCCATAAACATCAGCCGGTTGAGTATAGGGTTTCCAGGGCAGATAATTGCGAATATATTTGAATTTATCAGTTCTAATTGACCTTATATGATCATCAAGATCATGCCAGTTTCTTTCGGAATAAATGTAATCACGATAAGCCTGCTTATTTCCATTTAAAACAGAATAAAAACTCCTGCCGTGGATGGAATCTGGTATTTTTATGTCAGTTAAATCCAGTAGGGTTGGCACAAAATCAATTGTACTTGTCAGATGATCGTAAATACCGGGTTTAATGTGTCCTTTCCAGTAAAAAATGACCGGAGTACCAATCCCGGGATCATAAAGTTGTCCTTTTGCCCGGGGAAAGGGAAGGCCATTATCGCTCCAAAATATTATCAAAGTATTATCCAGCAGATTCTCTTTATTTAAGTAGTCAACAAGGGTACCAATTTTAGCATCCATTTTTGAAACTTCATTATAATAACGGGTCAAATCTGTCCTTACCCGTTTTAAATCAGGTAAAAAGGGAGGAACAATTACTTCCTCAATTTTGTATTGAAATTTTTTGGTTTTGTATTTGAAAGGACGATGGGGTTGATGGAATCCCAGAGCGAGAAAGAAAGGTTGTTTTTTTGGGCGTATTTTAATGAATTTTTTCCAGGTATCAATATTATTACCTATAAAATCAAATTTTTTACGAGCGGATTTGCCAAGGTGAAGCTTGCCTACATTACCACTGAAATAATTTTGTGATTTTAGGTACTGCGGTAGAATTTTTTCTTTCTGAGGAAGCGGGGCATGCAGATCTTCAGTGCCAGTAGAATGAGCATATTTTCCAGTCCAGGCGCTGGAACGACTGGGACTGCATTGCGGACTGGTTACAAAAGCCTGCGTGAATTTTAATCCCTGATTTCCTAGCTTATTAATATGAGGAGTTCTTATTGATGAATTACCATAACAACCCAGGTCATTCCAGCCCAGATCATCGGCAATTAGCCAGATAATATTAGGTGTTTCCTTACTTTTTGTATTCTGGGAAATATTCATTGCAGGAATTAACCCGCCGGCATAAGCAAGAAATTCTCTACGCTCCATCTGAGTCCTCCCTAAAAAATTCACTAGAGTATCTATAATTTATAAAAATAGTCAGAAAAAATTAAGGGTAAAGGAACTTGCTTGATAAAAATCACAATATTTCTTGCAATAGGCAGTCTTTCATTATAGATTTTCCTGAGAGAATGAGGTATGAAGAAAACATTCTACATATTATTTTTATGTGCAAATTTATTGGTAATAGTCAGTGGGCAAAATGAATATTTTTCCCGTAATGCCCTCGAGCGTCACATTCAGGTGTTGGGAAGTGACTCTTTGCTAGGAAGAGGAACAGGCAATAGCGGTGGTGAACAGGCTGCTCAATATATTGCTGTACAACTGGCATCCATGGGCTTAAAGCCCTTTGGCGATAATGGAGGCTATTTCCAAAAACTTCAAGTACATGAAAATCAAGTTTTACCATCTTCAGTACTCAATTATATTTCCAGCCAGGATACAATAATTTTTGAATATCTCAAAGATTATGTCATGCTCAAGTATGGTTCTCAGACCTATATTCCCCAGCCTTCAGAACTGGTATTTGTTGGTTATGGAATTACTGCTCCGGAATATGATTACAATGATTATCAGGCCATTAATGTACAAAACAAGATTGTCGTCTATCTGGAAGGCGAACCTTATTCCGATGATAGCACTTTTTTTGCAGGAAGTAAACCGAGTGTGTATTCTTACCCGGAAGCCAAGGAAAGAAACGCCATTGCCCATGGTGCCCGGGGCAGCATTATGATTGCTGCATCTCCTGATCAAGGCGGTAAATCCTGGAAAGATTGGCAACAATCCTATGCTTTTCCTGATATGGCTCTGGCTTATTCTGTGGCCGGACATTTTAGCACAATTATCCCCAAAAAAACAGCCTCCAGAATTTTTCAAAGTTCTTCCTATTCAATGCAAGAAATTTACCAGATGAAAGCTGAAAACAGAATCCTAAGTTTCCCTCTCAATGGTAAAGTTTCATTTTTAGGCGCCTTTGATCAACGTGATTTCATGGCATCTAATGTTTTAGCGATTAGAAAAGGTCGTCAAAAAAATGATTCCTATTTAATTGTCAGCGCTCATTACGATCATCTGGGTGTTGGTCCGGCAGTTCAGGGGGATTCGATCTATAATGGTGTCGTCGATAATGCGCTGGGAGTTAGTGGCCTGCTTCAACTTGCTCACGCTATTGCCAAAAATCAACGACCTAAGCGCTCTATTATTTTTTTATTTGTGACCGGGGAAGAAAAAGGATTATTGGGAACAAAATATTATTTGGATCACCCTCAGGTGCCATTATACAAAACAATCGCCAATATAAATATTGACGGCCTGGCAATGTTTGATGAATTTGAAAGTATAATTGGAATCGGTTCTCAATATTCTACACTCAGAAAATTTTTAAAAGAAAGTGCTGAAAGCAGGGGAGTGCAACTCAGCACTCTTCCTGATAATTTTTCAGGACCGGAAAGTTTTCTGCGTTCTGATCAGGCGGGTTTTGCCCGGGAAGGAATTCCTTCTATTTTGATAATGGATGGGCCTCATTATGAAAATTTGAGTTATGAAGAAGGAATGCGCAAACATACCAACTGGATAAAGAACCGCTATCACACTCCTTTTGATGACTTTGAGCAGCCTCTTAACTATGATGCCATGCAGCAGCACTGTGCTTTGCTCTTTGATTTTATTATAAATCTTGCTAATCGTGATGAGGAACCTGTCTGGAATTCCAATTCTCCTTATATAAATGCCAGACTGAGGTCGAAAGCTGAAAAAAGGTGATTATGAGAAAAATTATCTATCTATTATTAATAATTCTAATAGTGCCAATCACTAAGTGCCATAATCTCCAAAATGTTCAACATACCAGTTTGACCATTAAAGGTTCTGATACTATGAAGATTTTGGTTAGTCGTCTGGCCGAGGCTTACATGAAAGAACACTCTAATGTTGCTATTTATACCGAAGGAGGCGGGACTGCGACGGGAGTTTCTGCTCTAGTTAACAATAATGCTGATATTTGTGCTGCTTCCCGTCCGCTTCGAGCTGGCGAAGTCAAACTTTTAGCAGATAATTTTAATTCTGTAGGAATGGCTGTCAGAATTGCAAAAGATGCGGTTAGTATTTATTTGAATAATCAAAATCCTATTCGCAATCTCACTCTGCAACAGGTCAGAAAAATATATACCGGTCAATATCAGAATTGGAGCCAGGTGGGCGGTATTAATGAACCAATAATGGTGCTCAATCGAATGCCTAATTCGGGAACTTATTTGTATTTAAAGGAATATGTATTAAAAGGTAATAATTATACTGAAAAAGCAGTCAATATGCCATCATATAATAGATTGCTAAAAGCGATTGAAGATAACAGACGGGCGATTGGTTATGGCGGTATCTGGTCTCAGGCCAATATTAAATCCTGCCGGATTAATGGGATTCGTCCTACCTGGAAAAATATTATGAATGATGAATATCCACTTTCCCGCTATCTTTACTTTTATACAGTCAATACTCCCGAAGGCGAAGTTCGGGAGTTTATTGACTGGGTTTTAGGCCCACAGGGTCAACAAGTTATAAAGGATGTGGGCTATTTCCCTATATGGGAGTTTTAAAAATAATTATCTATTTTGCAGCAAAAATTTTGTAAAAGATCCGCCGCGAATGCGGGCATGCTCAGCATCAATATTTCCATTAAATATTGTACCTTTAAACACAAGATCCTGGCAAAAATCTGTATGTTCAAAATTGGTTAATCCGGCAATTATGCATTCTGAAAAATCGGTATGATCGGAAAAAGAAGCGTATTTGAAGTTGGCTTTTTCATGAAAACTGGATTTTTTGAAAATTGCTGGGCCGGAAAAGCTGGTATGCTTAAAATTCCCCTCATCCTGAAAATCGGCTGATGCAAATCTGACATAACTGGAAAAATCAGTATATTTGAAATTGGCTTCTTCTTCAAAAACAGCTTTGTCAAAGCTGGCCTTTTCATCCATGGAAGCATGCTTGAAATTGGCTTCATTTTCAAAGCTTGAACCAGAAAAATCACAGTATTCTTCAAAATCACTATGTTTAAAATTGGCTTCTTTTGAAAATGTGCAGTTTGTGAAAATTGCTTTTTCTTCGAAATCGGAATGTTTGAACTCAGTCTCGTCTTTAAAATCACAGTTTATAAAAGTAATATCGGCCTGAAAATCGGCTCTATAGGTATCATACTCGCCATTTACATATTTGTAACCAAGTACATCACCTTTGAATTTACAATCTTTGAAATAGATCGGGACTTCAATAAAACTGGCATACTCTTCATGGCGGCCAAAGGAGGAATTAACCTGGCGCATATTCTTTAATTCGGTGAAATCCAAATCTCCTAGAATGGTTTTGTGTACATATTCAACTTTTCGACCGGCATTGATCTGTTCAATTATTTTGTCGGCGCTTATTCTTTTTCCAGCCATCAGAATACAGGAAAAAATTAAAAGAATAAGAACTAGTCTTTTCATGTCCATACTCCTTATGAATTATTTTTTTGCAATTTACATAGAATTTGACACAGACGGTGAAATTTCGTTGTCAATTATTTTTCTTTTTCTGGTTTAATTGTTCACCCAGGTATGCAAACAATTTATAATGTATTTATGAAAACCATTCATAAACGTTTTCAAAAGGGCTTTAAAACAGGTTTTAGCAACCCTCTAAAATCTGCCTGTGCTGCGAGGCGTAAGTATAAGGTAAGTAGTTTTACTCCGGGTTCCACCCGAAGTTACTAAAATTGAACCACGTTCGTTGTTCTAGTTTGTGCCAATTAATTAGGTAATATCATCCAATAATCTGGGGGCTTAAACCTGGATCTTATTAAAATTAATGCTAAACAACATTCGCGGTAACTCAAAACTATCCAGAATTATTATCCGCTTTAAAGAAAATGTTCAACTATTAATTCAAAATTGAACTAGAGTTTACATTTTGTTTAAATCTGTCTTTTAAACTTGGGTGTCATATGTGAAATAGGGAAAAAAAGGAAAGGAAAGTAAAATGATTGAAAAATTTGAGTTGAGGAAATTTTTGAGTAAACTTGTAAAAATCGTTTCAATTTTTATGTTGACAATCCTGTTTATCGGACATCTTCAAGCCGGGGATGGTAAAATTCAGGGAACCGTTGTTAGCACAACCAATGGTGAAGCCTTAATTGGTGTAAATATTATTGTAGAGGGAACTTCTTTAGGTTCTGCCACCGATATTAATGGATTTTTCAGCATAAGCGGCGTATTGCCGGGGCAATATACTGTAGTAGCTTCTTATATTGGTTATGGTAAAAAGGTGATAGAAAAGGTTGATGTCAAAGAGGATCAAACGACTCGTTTGAATTTCCCAATGAGCCCCCGTTCTCTGGAAGGTGATGAAGTAATTGTTACTGCCAAAGCCCTTAAAAATACTGAGGCTGTGCTTTTGAAAGATCGGCAAAAAGCTAAATCTTTAAGTGATGCCATTAGTGCAGAAGGAATGTTGGAAGCCGGATTGGGAAATGCTGCTGAGGCTATGAAAAAAATTACTGGCGCTTCAGTTGTCGATGGCAAGTACGTTTATGTTCGCGGCCTTGGTGATAGATATACAAGTACAAGTTTGAATGGTGCTGAAATTCCCAGTGCTGATCCTTATACAAGATCCGGGACAATTGATATCGTGCCTTCAAATTTGATCGATAATGTGGTCACAAAAAAGAGTTTTACTCCTGATAAACCAGGAAATTTCTCCGGCGGTAATGTTGATATTAAAACTAGAGATTTTCCTGATCGCTTTAATATGTCTTTCTCTTCATCTTTTTCATATAATTCAGCCAATAGTTTCAATCAGGGACTGATGGTTAACAATCTTGGGGCTTCTCATTTGTTGGGAGTAGATGGAGGTTCAATGGATATTCCATCCTTTGTGCCTGATACATTTCGCTATGTTGATAGACTGGCAGCCCGAACAGATGGTGAAGAGGCTCAATTTCTGGAAAATTACACAGAAGCCTTTCAGCATGAAATGACACCGGAGAAAAGAAATATTCCCATTAACCAAAAATATTCTTTTTCAATTGGTAATCAAACCCGGCTTTTTGGACGTACTCTTGGTTATATCGCCAGTGCTATGTACAGTCGAAAATTTGGTGGATACCAGGACGGAACCTATGCCCGCTGGATGCTCAAATCAACAGCAGAGAATGCTACCGGTCTGGAAAATATGTTTAATTTAAATGATCAAAAAACTACTGATGAGGTTCTGTGGGGACTGAATTTAAAAACAAGCTATAAATTCACACCACAGGATATAGTTAGTCTAACAACCATGTATAATCAAAATGGAATTGCAACAGGTCGTAATTTTATGGGATCTTTCCCCTATGATCTGCGCGATGATGAACTTTATGTTGTTAGTTCCCAGCAATACCAGGAAAGAAAACTGGCTTCCTATCAACTGGAGGGAAATCATCAGATTGATCGCCTGGGAAGAGCAAAATTAGAATGGCAGGCCTCTTATGCTAATTCCCAACAAAATGAACCTGATTTGCGCTATTTAACCTATTCCATCACTCCCGGTGAAGAGGAAACAAATTACAATGTTCGCTCCAATATTCCTCAGGAACGGTATTTTCGCAATCTGCAGGAAAATCGCTGGGAGGGGAATTATAATTTTGAAGTCCCTCTTAGCCAATCAGATCAAAAGGCAAAAAGTATAAAATTTGGTAGCTCCTTTGCTTATAAAGATCGTGATTTTGATGAACGCCGTTTTATTTACGAACCTCCTGAAGATATCGGCAATTTGCTAAATGAATACAATGGGAATTTTGATAGTGTTTTCACAGATCAAAATATGGGGACGATCGGGTCGCAAATTATGCCTAATGGAAAAGAATATTTCGATATTGGGATTTTTCTGAAGGAAACCAACCAGTTGAAATACAATTATACAGGTCAGCAACAAATTAGTGCTCATTATGTGATGGCCGATTTTTATGCTACTGAAAAATTAAGAATTATCGGTGGAGCACGATATGAAAAAACTGATATGGAAGTTGCCAGCGATGATACTACTCAGCCTGCAGGCAATGTGGTCACTGAAGATATATTGCCTTCACTCAATATTGTCTATAGTCTCAAAGATAATATGAATATAAGAGCATCTTACGGTAAGACTTTAGCCCGGCCTAGCTTTCGTGAAATTTCGCCGCTGGTCTCTTATGATTTTAAAGAGGGTGATAAATTCATAGGGAATCCAGATCTGCAAAGAACTTTAATAGATAATTATGACCTTCGTCTGGAATGGTTTAATGCTCCCGGACAACTTTTGGCTGTGACAGGATTCTACAAAAACTTTGAGAATCCGATCGAAATGGTGATCAAGGACATAAATTACTGGCAAAGCTGGGTGAATGTTGACAATGCTAAATCCTATGGTGTTGAATTCGAAGTTCGCCAAAAACTGGGCTTTATCCACAATTCTCTCAAAAATTTTGCCATAAACTCAAATGCATCGCTAATTCATTCAGAAGTTAAACGGGATAGCTTGGAACTTGCCAATAAGAGAAGAATCAATCCAAATATAGAAAGCACCCGCCCTTTTCAGGGACAGTCTCCCTATCTTTTTAATGCCAGTATCTCTTATGACAATAAAAAACAGGGAATATCATCTACATTATATTACAACATTTTTGGCGAGAGACTTGCAGCAATTGGGAAAACCGGTACACCAGATATTTATGAGCAGCCGGCTAGTACTCTGAACTTCTCAATAAGTAAAGGCCTCACCGAAAATATTAATCTCAAACTGTCTATCAACAATATATTGGATAGCAAAGATAGAGAGGTTTACACTTTTAAAGAGAAGGCCTATACTTCAAAATTGCATCGCAGTGGACGCTCCTATTCACTGGGTTTGAAATATAGTTTATAAAATCGGAATAAATAATTACCAAAAGCAGCTTATAAATAAAATAGATGAAACTCAAAATGAAAGTTAATTAAAGGAGGAATCCATGAGAAAGTCACTAATGTTAGTGTTAATTTTAGCGTTGGTTGTAAGTTTGCCAATGCTAGTTTCAGCAGATGAGTTTTTCGATGAAGTAAATTATAAGGGTGCTTTTGGTTCTAGCAACTGGATGCAGGGCTGGACTGCACTGGATGGTTATAATTTCCTAAAAGAACAACCTGCCAGTTCCACCACAGAAACAATCACAGACAGTGATATTAATGCTGGTGAAGCTGTTTACTGGACAGCGGATAAAACGTATCTTCTCGATGGTCTCGTTTATGTAGAAGATGGTGCTGTTCTAAATATTGAAGCTGGGACAGTTATCAAAGGCAAAGCCGATTCTGATCCTACTGCTGCTCTTATCATTTCACAAGGCGCAAAAATCTATGCCGAAGGTACAGCCACTAATCCGATTATATTCACTGCTGAAGGTGATGATGTCAGCGATCCTTATGATGTGGAGTTTAATACTCGCGGTCAATGGGGTGGCCTCATTATTCTTGGTAAAGCAGTTACCAATGAAACAGCCACTGATGGTATTTCCTATATAGAAGGTATTGAAGAGGAATCTGACCGAACCAGGTTTGGTGGGACTGATGATTCTGACAACTCCGGTGTTCTCCGCTATGTATCTATTCGTCATGGTGGTGCAGAACTGGCCCCTGGAGATGAGATCAATGGTTTGACGCTTGGTGCTGTAGGTAGTGGAACAACAATAGAATATGTAGAAGTTTTTGCCAATAAAGATGATGGAGTTGAATGGTTTGGCGGAACAGTCAATACCAAACATCTGGTCGCAGCATTTTGTGGTGATGATGGTTTTGATCATGATATGGGACTGCGCAATAAAATGCAATTTCTATTCACTATCCAGGATCCAGAATCAGCAGGT
>JAIPJV010000044.1 GCA_021734005.1 Fidelibacterota bacterium | reverse complement strand
GTTTTACTGGCAGGGATGCGGAAAAATTATGTAAATAAACGTGACGATTCCAACCAGGCTCTAAAAATGGCTACCAAATCTCTTACTGTGGTTATGTTTAACCATCTATTCAGTGCCTTGCATGCTCAATTTGCTGCCAAACATTATTCCAGTGATGCAAATAAACCCAATGAAATGAGCTGGAATTTATCACTTACACCGGGTTATAGACGGGGCCAACTGGTAAGCGGGATCAATCTATCTTTTGCCTTTTGAAATAATATTACTAGCTTTGACGACTTATGATAAGAAATTGAATGGAAACGAAGATAATTGGGGAAAAATGAAATCAAAATTAGCATTTCTAATTTATATATCGCTTGTAGCGTTGTTGCTGGCTGGATGTGCTGGTAACTCGACAACATATCAACAAACTTCACGATACTATTTCAAGGGAAAGCAAGCCTATCAGAATGGAAAATGGATCAAAGCCATAGACAATCTAAAATTATTCATCCTGAATAATCCGGGTAGTGAATATGCTGACAGTGCTCAATATTTACTGGGGGAAAGTTATTTTAATAACAAAGAATATCTAATGGCTATATCAGAATATTCTCAGCTTAAGAACAGATATTCTTACAGCCCTTTAGTTGAAAAAGGTGCCTACAAGATTGCCAAAAGCTATGTGGAACTGTCGCCTAATTATCACCTGGACCAGGAAAATACCAGGAAGGCTATTCGCAATTGCCAAAGTTTTATTAGCAATTATCCTAATAGCGAATATGTTGATGAAGTGGAGCAAAATATTCAGGATATGCGTAACAAACTTGGTCACAAAATGTACACCAGTGGTGTTTTGTATCGCAAAATGCACCGCTGGGAAGCCGCTGTAATCTATTTTGATAATACCCTTAATCAATATTATGATACTAAATACGCTCTCGATGCTAAATTGGAGAAAGCCTATTGCCTGATCAAACTTCGGAAATTTGAAGATTATAGAGAACTGATAGCATCTATAGAGCAGGAGCATCAAAAAAATAAAGAATTGAAGAATGAACTGGCCAGTTTGAAACAGACCTATCAAGATGAACAAAAGGAAGTCAAAAAAGAGCTGGAAAAAAGCAAGGGGCGGTTTTGAGTATATGCTTATTTGGTGGCACTTTTGACCCTATTCATACCGGCCATCTGATAATGGCTCAATGGACGCTCAATGCGGTTCGCGATATTGATGAGGTGATCTTTATTCCGGCTGCACGACCACCACATAAGATTAATCATGATTATTCGGCCTTTGAACACCGATTAGCAATGGTTGAAAAAGCCATAGACGATAATCCTCAATTTTATGTTTCTGATGTAGAAGGTAAGATGACTGGCCGCTCTTATTCTGTGAGAACGATTCAATATTTTCGCAAAAAGCACAATCTTGATAAAGATAATCTCTATTTTTTAATTGGAGAGGATAGTCTGGTCAATCTGGATCAATGGAAAGATCCTGATCAGATTCTTGCTCTGGCGAGTGTTCTAGTAATCCAGAGACTTTGTGCGCAGGAAAAAGAAAAAAAATCCGAATATAAGGGCAGAGTCCGAATTTTGAAAAATACGCCTTTTCTGGATATTTCTTCCACAATGATTCGGAAAAGTAAGAGAAGTGGAAAAACAATTCGCTATCTTGTACCTCCTGCTGTGGAACAATATATTGACGAACATCAATTATACAGATAATAGTTACAACTAAATTTGTGTTCAAAAACTGAAAATCATTTTGATAAATTACTTGACAATGGAACTAAAAAAATCGACCTTAGTAAGATATTGTAGTTATTATAAATTAATTCAAAAAAAGTGTGATAATTTATGAAAGAAAAAGAATTAAAAAAGCGCAAAGGGATTATTGATAAAATTTCTTTAACTAAGACTAATTATCTGGTTTTTCTGGCTGGAATAATTATCGTCACTATTGGCTTTTTTCTCATGGCCACCGGCGGAACTAATGATCCTCAGAGTTTAACCCTCTCCCCAATTATCCTATTAATTGGCTATTTGATTGTCATTCCGATTTCAATTTTTATTGGCAGTAGAAAAGATAAAGAGGAAGATAACAAATAGTTAAAGGTATAACCAAACTAATTGTGTTAGAACAATGCCTGCGCCATGGATAATTCAAGGCTGACAGATTTTACTAAAAATATAGTTTTGTTTTATTAGACCAAAGTTAAAACGATAAAAATAATAAGAGCCGCTCTGAATTTCAGAGCGGCTCTTAGTTTTTATATGTCTAATTTATTAATTTTCTTCATCACCAAGCCAGTAGATGAGTTTCTGACGATCTGCTTCCGGTAGATAATCTTTATTAGGAATCATTCTAAGAGTAAAACCATTTAATCCACTTGCCCAGCTATTGATATTGACCGTGTAGAGAAATTTGCCATCGCCTAATTCTTTTTCCACTTCCATCCGTTCAGTATTACCATCTTCAAGTTCTCCTCTGGTATTCAACTTGCCATAGTAGATTTCAACATTTACATCATTAGATGGGATATCAGCGAGATAAACTTCAGCTGTGACTTTTAGATCGCTGTCAATGGTAAGATCTTCTATGGAAGAAGAATCTACATTTATGAAACGAATCTTATCCCATTTGGTGGCAATATTTTCCTTCCAGGCCGCCAGTCGGGTTGCTTCGGCTGAACCTTCGGCTTTGAGCTTGCTGCTTTGAGTAAAGGCCGGAACGTAATAATCGAGAGTATATTCTTTGAGCATGCGGTTGGTATTGAAAATAGGACAAACCTCTGCCATAGAATTTTTCATCATCTTTATCCAGCGACGAGGCATTTTATCACGACCGCGCTCATAAAAGGCGGGAATTATCTGTTCTTCCAGCAGGCGATAAATATCATTGGCTTCATTGTGGTCCCATTCTTCGACACTGTTATAATCTTCCAGTTCTTCGCGATTACCAATTGACCAGCCAATATCACGATTGTAAGCTTCATCCCACCAGCCGTCCAGTGTGCTAAAATTGAGAGCGCCGTTGGCAGCCGCTTTCATGCCACTTGTGCCACATGCCTCCTGGGGACGACGGGGAGTATTTAACCAGATATCACAACCTTCGACAAGATAGCGGGCAATATTCATATTATAATCGCTTATAAAAACAATATGATTGTGCAAGTCTTCATCTTTAGCAAGATTGAATATCTTCTTGATTAATTCTTTCCCTTCCTTATCCTGAGGATGAGCTTTCCCAGATAAAATGATTTGAACCGGTCTCTCTTCATCAGTAACAATCTTTTTAAGGCGCTCAATATCGCGAAATATCAAAGTGCCACGTTTATAAGTTGCGAAACGTCGGGCAAAACCTATTGTTAAAGCATTTGTGTCCAGGACACTTTCAGCTTTTTGGATATCGGCTTCTGGTAGATCAAGACTGCGGTAGTGTTTTGCTAAACTTCTTCGGGCAAATTCTACCAGCCGTGTTCTGCGAGTTTGATGAACCCGCCACAGTTCGCCATCAGGAATTTCTTTCACCCGGTTCCAGGTCTTGCTTGAAGCCGGTTCCTCTCTCCAGGCCGGTCCCAAATAGCGGTTGAACAACTCTACCATTTCCCGGGATAACCAGGAAGGCTGGTGAATTCCATTGGTCACCGAACTGATTGGAATTTCTTTTTCCAGGGCTGAAGGCCAGAGTGATTTCCACATTTTACGGGAAACTTTTCCGTGTAATTCACTGACACCGTTTGTTTTATAAGCCATGTTAATGGCCAAAATAGCCATTGAAAAGCTGTCGTCTCCATTCTTGTCAATTTTTCCCATGTCCAGAAGTTCGTTAGGGGAAATACCAACTGTTTTGCAATAATCTTCAAAATATTTTTTTATTAAACTGGCGGAAAATAGGTCAATGCCAGCTTTCACAGGTGTATGAGTTGTGAAAACTGCACTGGCTTTGGCAACTTCCAGGGCTTCATAAAAACTAAGGTCAGAATCTGACATCAAAGTTTTGATCTTTTCCAGACCAGCAAAGGCAGAATGCCCTTCATTCATATGGATCACTGAATTCGGTTTGCCAAGGTCATTTAATAATTTTATTCCCCCCATACCCAGCATAATTTCTTGCTTTATACGCATTTCCTGGTCGCCACCATACAATTCAAAAGTGATCTTTTTATCTTCCTCTGAATTTTTGTCGATATTAGTGTCCAGCAGATAGAGGGAAATTCTTCCAACGCTGGCTTCCCAGATCTGGGCATATACTTTTCGACCGGGAAAATCAACACTGATAATATGTGGATTACCCTGGTCATCAGTTTTAATTTTCATCGGCCAGTTATAAAAATCATTAAAAACGTATTTTTCCTCCTGCCAGCCATCGATATTAAAACTCTGGCTAAAATATCCCATTTGATAGGCCAGTCCAATTCCAGTCAAGGGTATGCCTATTTCTGATGAGGACTTTATATGATCACCAGAAAGAACGCCCAGACCACCAGAATAAATGGCCATGCTCTCTGTAATTCCAAATTCCATAGAAAAGTAGGCTATATTTAAATCTTCAGAATATTCATCCCTTTTATGAAACCAGGGAGTGGATTCCAGATATAGATCGAAATCTACCAGGACTTTATCAAGTGAATAAACATAACTGTCATCATTGGCCAGCTGTTCCAGAGTGTCCTGGTCAATTTTATTGAGCATGGCAACGGGATCGTGATCAACTTCTTCCCAAAGGTCCATGTCCATTCTGCTAAAAAGATTTCTGGTCTCATCGTCCCAGGTCCAGCGGAGATTGAAGGCCAGGTCGCGAAGCCTTTCCAGTTTCTTAGGCAGATTCGGCGAAACAGTAAAACTTTTTGCCGGTTTCATTATCTTGCTCCTTTTGATAAATAACAATTAGTAACTCAAAAATAAGTTAATAAAATGATTATTGATTATCAAAGCTTATTTCTAAAATTAAAACAGCAGTTGCTCTAAATCACTTCTCTTCTAAAAATTAAATATTTTAAGTTTTAAAACAACTGCCATAAATAACTGAAAATAGCGTTTGAACAACCAGTAAATCTAGTGCCCCAAAAGTTTAAAGACAAATTTTAGCAGCAAAAATGTAATGCAAATTACGCTCTCAAATTGAAATAAAATATAATTCCATTTTGTTAGGAAAATAATTGTTTGGAAAAGAAGTTAGAATAAATGAAATTTCGGTGATTGAATGAAAGGAGCTTCCGACCATGTCTATTAATCAGGACTGGATTACAATAATCATCTATTTTTTTATTTTGCTGGTACTGGTAGTCCTCAGCGATATTCTCAACAAAAAATACAAATTATCAGGAAAGATCACCCGGCGAATTGTTCATATCGGAGTAGGTCTGGTGGTCTGTACTACGCCTTTTACTTTGAATAGTTGGATTCAGCCTGCTCTCCTGGCCTTCCTTTTTATTCTTGCTAATTTGATAGCGATCAGGAAAGGTCTAATGCAGGGAATCCATTCCACCCGCCGGGTGTCTTACGGCACAATTTTTTTCCCGGTCTCTTATCTAACATTAATTCTTCTCTTCTGGAAGAGTAATCCTGAAATTTTAATCGTCAGCATGCTCTTGCTGGCCATCAGCGATCCTCTGGCTGCTATTGTGGGAGAGAAGTATGGAGAAAATTATCACGCCTATCTCTACGATAAGAAATCCTATCATGGATTGCTGAGCGTTTTTATTAGCAGCTTCTTTTTATCTATCCTGACTTTGTCCGGTCTTAGGCTACTGGATCTTTTTGTGGAAATTTCCTACAGTGGAATTTTGTTAGCCTCACTTGCTCTCAGTATAATTGCAGTTCCGGCCGAGGCGGTTTCATTTAAAGGCACGGACAATCTTTCTCTTCCTCTGCTTTCTGCTGTCATGCTCTCAATCATGCTGAATGCAACCCCAATTGGGCGGATTTATAATATACTCTGGATAATTTTTGCCGGGCTAGTTTCAATTATTGCTTACAAGGGCAAATCTCTTTCCCGCAGTGGAGTCGCCGGAGCGATTGTGATCGGATCTTTTGTGTTCACAATTGGCGGTATTGCCTGGCTGGTTCCTCTTGGTGTTTTCTTTGTTCTTTCATCTTTGTTGTCTCGTTTGGGTCGGGACCATAAAAAAGCTCTGAATAAAATTGCAAAAAAAGGAGGCCAGCGCGATATTGGGCAGGTTTATGCAAATGGTGGAATTGGTCTGGTTCTGGTACTGATCTATCACTTTTATCCATCACCTGTTTTGTATCTAATGTATCTAGGCTCTTTTGCCGCTGCTAATGCTGATACCTGGGAAACAGAAATTGGCACATTTTTCAAAAAAGGCACCCGTAATATAATTAATTTCTCCCGAGTGCCGCCCGGAACCTCCGGAGGGGTCTCGATCATTGGTAGCCTGGGAGGAATTGTTGGTTCAGGGCTTGTCGCTCTCTCAGGGATCTACTTTATTTCCCCTCGAATGAATCTTCAGTCTATATTTATTTTGGTAACAGTGAGTGGGATATTAGGTTCGATTATTGATTCCTATGTAGGCGCTCTTTTTCAGGCTAAATATTTATGCCCTGTTTGCCAGACAGAAACTGAACGGCTGGTTCACTGCGGAAAAAATACAGAACATATCATAGGTATTCCCTGGATCAATAATGATATGGTAAATTTTATCTGTACTTCTTCAGGAGCTATTATTGTTTCAATTTTACATTTGATAATTATTGGCGGCTAATAAATTATATTCACTTTGTCAAAGTCGGTAAGTAAAATATTAAAACCAACCGAGCAAATTTCAGACAAATTTTAAAGTTTTATGGAGAAAGCAAAGTAAAACCTGAATCCGAATCCTTTTTGCGAATGGCAGTTGTGTTTTTGATTTCAGTTAGAATTATTTCGGTGATCAGCCAGGTTTTTACGCCCTTTCGAATGCAGCCCGTTACAGCTGAGTCATTTCTTCCAGCAGTAATATGCATGTGAAGAGAAGGGTTTCCTTCCTCATCTGGAAAAAGAGTGCCCGTACCGGCGATTTCATGAACATTTTCGAGAGTATTGTGCATAGGGTGGATATTTTTGGAACGACCATCTTCAGGTCCTACAACTAATTTGCTGCCCTTGTCTGCACCGCCTACAATTATCAAAGAGGCAGCCTGGATATTGTGTTCACGAGCAAAATTTTCTACAGTTTCATGAATAATTTCGCCATCTTCCAATCTTAAAATAAAAGTCCGGCCCTGTTGGGCTTCTGAATATTGCATAAATAACTCCTGTTATATATTTCTGACACTACCTATATTTTTTTATTTTGATGGATGAAAATCTTTTCTGATCTAACAGGTGTCTTCCTTGGAATTGTTACTAAGCCTGATTTTGGAAAGACAACTGCGAAGAAAGAAAAATATCCAGGTCACACAGATAAGCAGGGCGGTAAATTCACTCAAAGGCAAAGCAAACCAGACAGCTTTTAAACCAAAAAAGTGACCGAGGGTGAGCATACCGGGAATCAGGAAAATGAATTGGCGGGTGATAGTTAAGACTAAACTGGGCAAGCCGCGTCCTAGAGCTTGAAAAGTAGTGGCACCAATAATGTTGATCACCATGAAAATATAAGCCAGCCCAACCCGGGGCAAAGCAATTGCGCCGATTCGAAGGAATTCTGGATCTTTGTTAAACATCTGCAATAAAATTTCTGGAAAGAGGCGGAAGATCAAAGAGGCCAGAATACCAAAACCCAGAGCTGCCATACTTCCCAATTGGATAGTTTTTTTCATCCGTTCTGGTTTTCGATGGCCATAATTATAACCCAGCAGAGGTAAATAGCCCTGGGCCAGACCAAAAACTGACATTAGAAAGAATGATTGGAGGCGGAAGATAACTCCCATAACAGCAATGGCAGTGGAGCTGAAACTTCCCAGAATTTTATTGATTACTGCAATGGAAATGCTGAAAATAAGACGATTCAGCATGGCCGGCACGCCGACCTGGTAAATTTCCCTAATGATTTGAAAATCAAAAGAAAACTCGGTTAGTTTTAAGTTGAATTCGGTCTTATCACTAAGAAGCACCATGGTTATAAAAATGCCGGCAAATAAGCGGGAGCCAATTGTAGCATAAGCCGCTCCCTTGATACCCAATTCAGGAAAAATCCACAAGCCAAATATGAGGAAAGGGTCCAAAATAATATTGAGGACAGCACCTATGATCATAGTTATCATGGGGGCAAAAGTGTTGCCTTCCCCGCGCAAGATGTAATTAAATGTAGCCGGTATGAAGACTACAATTGATCCACTCAAAATTATTTGCATGTATTGTTTGGCAAGATCGATAAGAACGGGATCGTCGGTGAAAAGCTGGATGATTTTGTCCGCAAAGAATAGTCCAATTATCCCAAAAACAATTCCGTAAATAATGGCTATGAAAAAGACATGTTCGGCTACAATGCTGGCTCGTTTTGTATTGCCTTGACCGAGCAGGCGTGAAATGAGCGAACTGGCGCCAATCCCGGTTCCGACTCCAATGGCGATTATCAGCATCTGAATAGGGAAGGAGAGTGACAGGGCGGAAAGGGCCTCTGTACTTAGATGTCCTACATAAATGCTGTCAATTATATTGTAGAGCGCATGGACGATCATTCCAATAATTGCTGGGGCTGATAATTTGAACAGAAGAGGTCCAATTTCTTCTTTGCCTAATCGATCTGATTTTTTTGCTAATGCCATTAATTTTCCCTGGTTATCCATTTTGCGTTAAGATTTACACAGATTTTTTTGATGAGATGGAGAAATTGGTCAACTTCATTTTCGGTTAAATTTGATCGTACCCGGGCTTCAACTTTATCCATAATGTTCAGAATTCGGGTCTTGTTATTTTTTGCCTTTTCTGTCAAATAGATCAGGCGTTTGCGTTTATCTTCAGGATCTTTCTTTTTGATAATATAGCCATGATTTTGCAAATGTTTGATTTCTCGGGCTACGGCCGCCTTGTTTATATTGAACATGCGGCACAACTCCTGCTGATAAATTCCTTCATATCGATATAGAGCCATTAGGAGGGAAATTTGAGCATGACTTAGATGTAATTCTCGGAGCTCTTTGTCCAATAATTTAGCATGAGCCCGCCGGGCAATACTAAGGAATTTTCCTATAGACCGTCTTTTTTTTAGATTATTGCTCATTGGTTTTTAGTTCTTCCATAAAAATAGTTGACATATCAACAAAAAATTTTACGAATTCATTATACCAAGGTCAAGCTTTTTTTTTGGCCGGATTATTTACTGATTTATTGAAAAGCCTTAAAAATATTAGCTTTATTCCAGAGATTGAAATAAATCAAAAAATTTTAAATTTTGATTAAAATGATTTTATACCGATTTGCAAAAGTTTTGTCTGGTGTTGTTTTTTATGATAGATGCTGAAATATTTACATATGAAATTGTTTTGATAATTACTGTAATCTAGTTTAATCCAAACATTATCATGGGATTTTATCTACTTAATTGCAACAATCTAGAACCACGAATGTGGTTCAATGTGAATAGCTCCGGGTGGAACCCGAAGAATAAAAGCGTCATCCTTCTCACCTAATCCCGCCTGTGCTTTGGGCAGGCGGTTTTGCTGGGTTATTCCTTTCTACCGATTCCATCGGCAGTTACTAACATTGAACTCTTCCAGAGTTCTTCTATCTTATTTTATTATTTATCGGACATTACTTTTTAAAATTGCTATAAATACCGTTTAAACGGTTTTTAAAATCTCCAATTTCTACCTATAATAAAATTATTTACAAGTAGCCTTCTTTAATCTGTTTACAAAAGAACCAATTTCTGCCAGCATTTTTTTATTATCCCTTAGATTGTTTTCAATTTTGTTGATCAAAGCACTGCCCACAATTGCCCCGTCTGCTCCGGATTGGAGAACTTTTCGTACATGTTCCGGCTGCGAAATGCCAAAACCAACATTGAGGGGAAGATTGGTTTTTGGGCGCACTCTCTGAATAAGTTCCAAAGTAGAGTCTTCCAAATCCTGACGGGCACCCGTTACTCCCAACCGGGCGACCAGATAAACAAATCCTGTGCAGTGGCTGAGAATTTTATCCAGTCTTTCATCAGGAGTAAGAGGGGTGACCAGAAAAACTGTATCAATTCCATACTTTTTGCTTGTGCTAATAAATTCGTCCGACTCTTCTACCGGCACGTCGGCAATCAAGATAGAATTAATCCCCATTGCGGCCATTTTCTCATAAAATTTTTTCAGCCCATAATTCATAATCAAATTGCTATAAAGTAGAAGCCCGATTGGAATTTCACTGAATTTCCGAATTTTTTCTAGCAGAGAGATACATTTATGGATATTAATGCCGCTCTTTAAAGCCCTTGTATCGGCACTTTGGATTGTAGATCCATCAGCAATTGGATCGGAAAAAGGCATACCCAATTCGAGAATATCCGCACCATTATCTATGATCTTTTTTATTATTGACAGACTGGTTTCATAATCCGGATCACCTAATACTGTAAAAGGAATTAGAGCGCCTTCATTTCTATTTTTTAATTCTGCATATGTTTCCTGATAGCTTGTCATTTCTTGCTCCTTGACTTCCATAATTGAATTGATTTAGAATTTTATATTCCCGGTTATTTATTTTCCAGAATCTTTTTTACCTCGAAAATATCCTTGTCACCTCGACCTGATAGATTGATCAGAATAATGTCATCATGATCCAGTTTTTTAGCATATTTGACAGCATAAGCCACAGCGCGACCTGATTCCAGGGCCGGGATAATGCCTTCTTTTCCGGATAAAAGCTGAAAAGCATCCAGACATTCCTGATCAGTTACGCTTGTATAAGTGGCTTGT
>JAIPJV010000043.1 GCA_021734005.1 Fidelibacterota bacterium | reverse complement strand
GAAGAATCAAAGTTTAACTTCCAGGCTGATCCGCTTTTTGTTTGGTAATTCAAATTAGGAAGGTAGTTATGCTGAAAAAGTTGTCAGTTTCGAAGGAATATTTATTATTATTTTTTGTAATGCTATTAAGTCTGCAGGGTCTTTTCGGGGAAGAGATTATTGAAATGGGAACCTATTCTTCTACTTCTGGTGTTCAACCAGGGGGGAAGTTTGAAGTAGCCCTCGTAATTAATCTTATTAAGCCCTGGCACATTAACTCTAATCAACCCCTTGATGATTATACAATTGCAACTGAAGTTCGAATGCAAGATTCGGATGATTTCCATGTTAATAAAATCAATTTTCCTGAACATGAAATTGTAAATAATGAAGCCCTTAACAAAGACCAGGCTTTATTCAGTGGCGAGACGATTATAATAGTGGAAGGCCGAGCTGCTGAAAATTTACAAAAAGGCCAGCAACTCACTGTTAAAGGTGATCTCTATTATCAGGGCTGTAGTGATGCAACCTGTCTGGCACCACGTGAAAAAGCATTTCAGATCGACATTCCAGTTGTAGAAGAAAAGGCTGCTATCCAAGATATTAATCAGGAATATTTCGCCGGTCTTGAAACCGGTGAGAAACAAGAGCCGGCTGCTGGAGGTGATAAGGACAGCTTCAATGTCAAAAAGTCTTTTTCCCAGCGCGGTATATTTTTGACTTTTCTACTGATCTTTTTAGGTGGTCTGGGGTTGGTTTTGACTCCCTGCATATATCCAATGATTCCGATTACAATCAGTTATTTTGGTGGCCAGGCCGGCGGTAAAAAGAGCAAAAGATTTTTTATGGCTCTGCTCTATGTCCTGGGTTTGGCTACGACCAATTCGATCCTTGGAACTCTGGCAGCTTTGTCAGGAGGTCTGGTTGGTGGTCTTTTATCCAATCCCATTGTTATTCTGATAATAGCTGCTATTCTTGTTGGTTTGGCACTGAGTATGTTTGGAGTTTATGAAATTACTTTGCCATCCGCTTTGAATCAAATTGGCAGTGGCAATGAAGGTGGCTATATTGGCTCGCTAATAATGGGATTAACTCTGGGAATTGTTGCCGCTCCCTGTATTGGACCTTTTATAATTGGGCTTCTGACTTATGTAGCAGCTGTAGGAAAACCGCTTCTCGGCTTCTCTATGTTTTTTACATTGTCAATGGGGATGGGATTACCCTTCCTGATTCTGGGATATTTTTCCAGTCAGATTGACAAATTGCCCAATGCCGGAGAATGGATGGTTGGTGTAAGGAGAATATTTGGCTTCATTCTAATTGGGATGGCTCTCTACTTTCTACAACCTTTGATTCCTGATGGAATTTATAAAATTTTATTTCCGCTTTTCCTGCTTGGCTCTGGTATTTATCTATTAATATTTGAAAAATCAGGTAAGAACAATCGTATATTCTCAGTAGTAAAAAGTGTCATATCAATTGCTGCGATTTTTGCTGCCGGATGGTTCATGAAACCTGAACAAGCAACAGCCTCTACACTCAATATGGAGTGGAAAAAATATGAGCAGGAAGCTTATCAGGAAGCTCTTGCTGATAAAAAACCGATTATTCTGGATTTTACTGCTGAGTGGTGTGTAAAATGTAAAGAACTTGAGGAAATTACCTTTAAGGATCCTCAGGTTGTAGAATTATCTAAAGACTTTCACCTCTTTAAAGTTGATCTGACCACAAGAGGAACCCCAAGATCAGAAAAAATAAGAAAACAATTTGATATTAAAGGCCTGCCTACTATAATTTTTATCAGGCCTCAGGGCAGGGAAAGAGAAGATCTGCGGGTCTTTGGATTCTTAGAACCGGAGAAATTTGCAGAACGAATGCAAAAAGTTGACTAATAATTGAAATAAAAGGGAAAATATGCGTAAAAAAACAATTTTGATATCTGTTTCAGTTTTGATTGTCTCCATGATTTTGATAATGGGATGTAGTAAGCAGGAACAGACGGAGCAAACTGGCCAAAAAACAGAGCAATCAAAAGCCAGTGCTCAAAATAATACAATGCAGGAGAAATTTATCGGATCAGAGGCTCCTGAATTTGAGCTGGAAACTTTATCCGGAGAAAAAGTTACCCTGGACCAATTCGAAGGTAAAGTTGTGCTTCTAAATTTCTGGGCTACCTGGTGTCCACCTTGTAAAAAAGAGATTCCAGATCTCGACAAGATGCATTCCGAACATAAATCAAGAGGTTTGGAAGTTGTCGGTATCACCCTCAATTCTGGTACTCCGGAAAAAATTCAACAGTTCGTTAATAATAATGACATGAACTACCATGTTTTGACTGGCGAACAGAAATATACAATGAATTTGGCAAAAAAATATGATAATATTACGGGAATACCAACAAGCTTTGTTATTGATCGGGATGGCGTTGTCAGACACAAATGGGTCGGCCCCCGGTCAAAAGAACAGTTTATGAAAATCATTAATAAATATTTATAGTATTTAATACGTTAGGAAAGCAAGATGAACGACATAGATTCTAAAAAAGAGAGCAGATTTTGGCGGGAAGTTAGAAGCTGGGTGATCATTATTTTGATTGCTCTGGGCTTGAAATCAACGATTGTGGCTTCTTACATGGTGCCAACCGGTTCTATGGAAAATACGATCATGACCGGCGACTTTTTGATTGGTAATAAATTCCTTTTTGGGGCCAGAACACCGGATTGGATCGGAATACCTTATACCAGAATTGGTTTTAATGTGCCTTCATTTCGACTCCCTGCTTTCACCGAGCCGGAACAAGGGGATATTATAATTTTCAAATTCCCCCGGGATGAGCATCTTCGATATGTGAAACGTTGTATAGCAGAACCAGGACAAACTGTCAATATTAAGCGCAAGAAATTGTATGTTGATGGAAACCAATTTGAATTGCCGGAACATGGTAAATTTGAACGGGCTCAGATCATACCATCTGACTATGCTCAACCCGGCGTTTTTTCAACTTCGCCTGATAATATTGATAATTATGGTCCCTTATATGTTCCTGAAAAAGGTGACACTTTGACAGTTGGTGAGACTCCCAAACATATTCTCAAAAATATTCTCAAACTTTCCGATCACGAGTACAGTGTAGAGGAAGATTACATTACAGTAGATGGTCACCGGAAACAGCACTATATTGTTCAGCAGGATTACTATTTCATGATGGGTGATAATCGTGATAACAGCTTTGATAGCCGCTATTGGGGATTTGTAGCTGCTGACCAAATTCTGGGTAAGCCGCTGTTTGTTTTTATGTCCTGGAATAAGAATATGCCGCTCTATCGAATTACCAAAAAAATTCGCTGGAATCGAATAGGCACTGTCGTTCATTAAAGGCAAATAAAAATATTTTATGCTGCCATTTCAACTTTGGAATGGCAGCATAATTCTAAAAAACATTCATCGTAAAAATAAATTCCATCAAAATCAAATACTTAATGAAAATCCCTTATTTTTTTTATATCTTATATTGTATGTAGTGATGCATTATATAAAACAAAATGAGTGGATTATGAAAAAAATTTCCTCTTTATTAATATTTTTTTTACTATTTTTTTTATTTTTTGGGCAGATAATCATCGCTCAGGAGAGAGTAAGCCGGGAAAAAAGACCGGCCTGGGTTGATCAGAATTATCCGAATATTTATATTGGCATATCTGATCTAAGCAAATCTGAACAAGACGCCCGGCAGCAGGCCATAAAAGATGCTCGAAGGCAAATAATAGAATCTCTGGGCGGCATGATCGAATCCCGCTTTGTTGATAATATTGTCGAAAGCCGGGGCAAAGAAGACTTTAGTTCCAGTTTTACAAAGTCCAGAGTTCAGGTAGTTGCCCGCAATATTATTGCAGTTGAACCGGATCAAATCTATACAGAAAAATGGAAGAGGAAGACCGGAATGTTCCAATCTGAGTTACTCTATAAAGTCTATGTGCGGGTGCCTTTTTCAGAAAAAAAGCATAATAAATTTATGGATGAGATCATCACTGAAACTGAACAATTGAGCCAGACTAATTACTCAAAGGCTTTGCAATATTGTAAAAATGGGCAGGTGTTTCACGGTCTTGATCTTCTCGAAGAAATCAAAAATAATGTAGAACCGATGACAAAAATTACGGGCCTAAAACCAGGCCAGCAAGGTCGGGTGACCCGGATTTATCAGAATGCCGATAACCAGATAAAATCTATTAAAAATTCCATAAATATAGAGAAGTTCAACCAAAATCAAATAGCAAAATTTGGACAACCTTTGAATCAGAAGCTTAGAACCAGGGTTTACTGGATGGAAGATGGCACCAAATATGGCATCCCAAATCTTGATGTAAATTATAAAATATTGTCCGGCAAAGCCCATTTAAACCAGAATGTTAAAACCAATTCACAGGGCTACGCAGACTGCAAAGTATCCAAAGTACTCACCGCCGGAGATCTTCGCATCAGAGTAAAGGCTTCCTTTCTTTCGGAAACGGGTATCGACTCTCTGGAAACTATTTTCAATATTAAATCCGATAATCGAGCCTTTGTCCAGGTCATTGAAAGTAATTTCGGTGATAATACTGATCTGAATTATCTTCAGAATGCGATCACTTCCCGTCTCAATCAGGCTGGATTTACTTTTATTGATGATGCAAATTTAGTAATTGGAAATACAACCAATCTTAAAACGATATCCCCCCGGGAAATAAAAAACAAATTAGGCAATTATGAGATCGATTTTGTTATTCTTGGAAAAATTTCATCCACAAATTCCAATAAAGTTCAGGATGGTTTGCACTTTGCCTGGTCAGAAGGTGTTCTCAAGCTCGTCGATCTGAGAAATATGGAAGTTATAGATATTTATCAGGAGAATGGTAAGGCGGCCGGGAATAGCAAAGCCAAGGCTGGACAGGCTTCTCTTACTACTACTGGAGACAAACTTGTAGAAAAATTGGTTCAGGGATTGGGATTGCAGGGCTGATTTTTTTTGATTTGAATAGGCTGGAAGGAACTTAGGACAGGTAATATGCATTAGAATAAATGAGTAATTGTGTTTAAGTTCTTTTATAATTTCAACCCATATATAGAAGGGTAGGAAAAATGATGAAAAATTTATCCAATAGATTAAAAATATTGTTCCTTATTTTACTTACATTGGGTCTGGTTGTTTCTAGCTTTGCTCAGTATGGAAAAAATAAGGTGACTTACGATGATTTTGACTGGCAGTACTTAAAAACCAGGCATTTTGACGTATTTTATTACAAAGGTGGTCGGAATCTGGCAGAATTTGCTGCCCCAATTGCGGAAGATCAGATCGATCGATTATCAAAATTATTTGGCTGGAATATGAGTACCAGAGTTCCGCTCTTGATCTACAATTCTCATCGCGATTTTCAACAAACAAACGTTGTTCAGTCCTATATGGGTGAAGGTGTTCAGGGAGTCACAGAATTATTCAAAAATAGAGCAGTAGTTGCTTTTGATGGCGATTATCATGCTTTTTGGCATGTTCTGCGTCATGAACTGCTCCATGTTTATATTAATGAATATATTTACGGTGGATCGATTCAAAATGTTATTTCCGGTAAAATCAGAACTCAGGTGCCGCTCTGGATGAATGAAGGCATTGCTGAATACAGTTCTATGAAATGGGATACACGGGCGGATATGATCATGCGTGATCTTGTTATTGCCTCCCAGATTCCTGACCTTAGTCAGCTCCGTTATTACCTGGTCTATAAAGGTGGTCAATCTTTTTACCGATTTGTAGTAGATAAATATGGAGTTGAAAAAATCGGTGAGCTTTGGAAAAATTTGAAAGCTCATCATAGAGTAGATAAGGCTTTCCAGGTCACTTTTGGCAAAAAAGTTGAGGAGATCTCCAATGACTGGCACAAATGGCTCAAAAGAGAATACTGGCAGGATTTGCAGGATAGGGAGGAAATTGAAGAATTTGCAACCCGATTGACTGACCATGAAAAATTAAAAAATAGCTATAATACTGCACCGGCTATTTCGCCAAATGGTAAAAAAGTTGCTCTTATTTCTGATCGTGATGATTATATGGATATATATTTGATCTCGGCTCTGGATGGTAAAGTAATAAAAAAGGTTCTGCGGGGACAAAATAAACCGGCTCTTGAGGAAATGAAAATATTGCGGCCTAAACTTGATTGGTCACCGGATGGGGAAAAGCTGGTCATAGCAACTAAAAGTGGTGGCAGTGATGCCCTGATTTTTATTGACATAAACACAGAAGAATTTAAACGGGTTCCCATCAAACAGGTCAATGAAATCTATTCTGCCTCCTGGTCACCCGATGGTGAAAAGATTGCTTTTAGCGGTCTATATGAAGGACAGACTGATCTGTATTATTATTTAATTGAAAGTGATTCGCTGGTTCGGCTTACCAATGATCAGTATTCTGATTTTGGGCCTTCCTGGTCGCCGAATAGCCAGCAAATTGTATTTGCATCAGCCCGCAATCCTAATAAATTCGATGACACAAATTTTCCCGCTACAGCCAATATTGACCATCGCACTGATCTTTATATTTATGATATTCAATCCAATGAAATCAAAGAATTATATGTTTCTAACTGGAATTCCAGTGATCCGGTTTGGCCTAAAACAGGCCATCATATTTTCTTCACATCTGATTCTAATGGCGTTTCTAATATATATAGCCTCAATATGCACAATGGTGAAGTAAAAGCGCTGACAAATGCTCTGACCGGATGCTATTACCCAGAGAGTTCCAGAAATGGCAAGAAAATAGCATTCGCCGGATATGCTAATCGAGGCTGGGACGTCTATACTATAAATAATCCGCTGGAAAGAGCTGCCCAGATTGATACCATTAAACCAACAAAGTTTGCTCTGGAAAATAAAAATCTGTGGAGAAATAATGATAAAATCGACCAGATGACGGCTCTTGACGATGAACAAAAGTCCTCAGGAAGTGGTGGAGCCAGTCAGGCCTATTCATCCTATATATTTCGCCCGAAAAGTTTTATTTCGACAGAAGATACAACCCAGGAACAACGGGAATTTGTAGAAAAATCTGAAGAAGGCGATACTACTGAAGCTGGTGAATATCCGACCCGGGACTACAAGACCAAATTTACTCTTGATTTCGTCAGTAGTCAGGCCGGATATAGCACCTATTGGGGATTTCAGGGAACCAATGTGTTTGTCTTCAGCGATATTCTGGGCAACCATCGGATAACTCTCGGAACTGAAATGTATCTTGATCTCAAGGACAGTGATTACTACTTGACCTATCAATATTTGCAGCAACGCTGGGATTATTATTTCACCGGCTTTCACATGGCAAATTTTTACGGCTATGGTGGACAGATGTATCGCTGGAGAAATTATGGCTTTGATTTAATTACAGCCTACCCCTTCTCAAAATTTTCCCGTTTTGAAACGGGCTTGATGTGGTATAATGTTCATCAAAGCTGGGTAAATTTAACTACCGGCCAGTCAGAAAAATTAAATACATTAAATACTATTATGCCGCGAGCAGCTTTGGTTTATGACAATTCTATGTGGGGTTATCTGTCTCCCATTAATGGATGGCGGGCCCGCCTCGATATGGTAGCCAGTCCCAAATATAATCAGAATGCTCTGGAGTTTACCAAACTAAAGGCCGATGTCCGCAAGTATGTCAAATTAAATCGGAATTATTCTTTTGCCTTTCGGCTGGCCTCCGGAATCAGCCTGGGCGCTGACCGGCAGAACTATTTTCTGGGCGGTATGAACAGCTGGCTTAATTATAAGTTTAAGCGTGATTATGATCTAACAAACCCTGAAGAATTATATTACTCTGAAATCATAACGCCGCTGAGAGGGGCCCGGTATTATGAGCGGCAGGGCAATAAATTCTTCCTCGGAAATATCGAATTTCGATATCCTTTTATTGAATATTTAAAATTAGGTTGGCCGCTGCCCATGTTATTAGGTGGAATTCAGGGCTGTACATTTATGGATTTTGGCACGGCCTGGAGTGATGACCTAAAATTGATCGGCCACAATGATCAACGCGGACTGTATATGGATGATCTGGTCAGCGGAGTTGGGTTTGGTGCTCGAATTTACCTGGGTTATTTTCTTTTGAGAATTGATACGGCCTGGCGCTATGATATGGATAGCTTCTCAAAACCCAAATATTATATCTCGCTTGGACTTGATTATTAAAGCTGCTAATTTTATCGGTCTGGACAGCCTATTCAGGCTGATATTACTGATTTTTTCAAATTACTTATTGTTTTAGAATCCGGGGATGATGAGCAGGAATAATAAACAAAGTTTTAGATCATTTTTAAAAAAAAATAAAAACTATTTTCTATATATAATTCTGTGTATTATTTGGAGCACAACCTGGTCAGCAATTAAAATTGGACTGGAGGATACACCGCCTCCGGTTGGATTGGCCCTTAGATTTACTACTGCTTCATGTGTTCTCTTTGTCTATATTTTTTTAACTGGCCGGCGGGTCATTATCGATAGGCGCCATCTATTGTTCTATTTTTTAGTTGGTTTCTTCAATGCTGGGCTTAGTTATTATTTGACTTATATTGGTATGCAATATATTCCCAGTAGTCTGTCTTCGATTTTGTGGACTGGCTTACCTTTGGTTGTAGGGATATTATCACACTTTCTGATCAAAGGTGAAGAACTGACAACTGTTAAAATAGGAGCAATATTAATCTCAACTCTGGGTGTTATTAATATTTTATCTGATGATAAATTGATATTCAACAATCTAGTTATGATGGGAAGTTTGATAACCCTGGCTGCTGTTCTGGCTGGTGCAATCTCCGGAGTAATTGCCAAAAGAGGACCGCGTGATTATGATCCTGTTGTTCTGACTGCTTTTTCTCTTGGATTTGGTGGAATTTTTCATCTGATCACCAGCACTTTCCTGGGAGCCTGGGCGGATTTCGCTATCAGTCCAATTAGTGTGGGATCAATCTTATATCTGGGAATTTTTGGTTCAGCTCTAGTTTTTTCGATATACTATTATTTATTGCAACGGATTTCCCTTGTTAAAATGGCGTTCATCACTTTTATTACTCCAATCACAGCCTCTTTAATTGGCTGGGGGCTGCTGGATGAACCCTTTACTAAACGCGAATTTTTGGGTGTGGCTATAATTTTTACAGGTCTATTCATTTATGACTGGAAAAAATATACTGCTTTTATAAAACGGAGAATAAAGGACTAATATGGCCAAAGAAAAAATTGTCTATTATTGTACAGAATGCGGTACCACTCATCCCCGCTGGTCAGGGAAATGTCCTGATTGTGGTGCCTGGAACTCCATGGAAGAACGCAAAGTTTCCAAAAAGAGCCAGAAGATCAAGATAACTAATAAAAATCAGCCTCGTCCTCTTAAAGACAGTCAGCATAAAAAAATAAAAAGAATTACAACTTATAATCAGGAATTTGATCGGGTTCTAGGGGGCGGATTTGTGCGTGGTTCTGTATTACTGTTGGGAGGAGAACCGGGGGTCGGAAAATCTACTCTTATGTTGCAGGTGATGGATAAAATCACGGATAAAAAATGTATCTATTTTTCAGGTGAAGAATCGGAAGAACAAATTCGGATGAGAGCTCAAAGAGTTGGTATTCAAAATGGCGAAATTTTACTCTCCTGTGAAAATAGCCTGGAAAAGATCATGCATTACATGGATAAAATGAATCCTGATATTATTGTTGTCGATTCTATTCAGACTATTTACTCAGAACAGATCAACAATATTCCCGGTAGCATCACTCAGGTCAAAGAATGCTCAGGGCAATTAACCCGAAAAGCCAAAGAAGTGGGCTGTATAACAGTTTTTGTTGGCCATATAACTAAGTCGGGAAATATCGCTGGTCCCAAAGTCATGGAGCATCTGGTGGATTCTGTTCTCTATCTGGAAGGCGGCGAAAATGACCTCTACAGAGTTTTGCGTTCTATAAAAAATCGATTTGGTTCTACTAATGAAGTTGGTATTTTTTCAATGGAAGAGAAAGGCCTCAAATCAGTAAAAAACCCATCCAGCTTTTTTCTATCTGAGCGCAAAGCTGAAGTTCCGGGAACGGCCATCGCTGTGAGTATGGAAGGTACGCGGCCTTTATTGATTGAGATTCAGGCTTTGGTTACAAATTCATCTTATGGTAATCCTCAGAGAACAGCCCATGGAATCGGATATAAGCGTCTGGCTATGCTGGTCGCAGTTCTGGAAAAAAGAGCGGGATATCAAATGGGGACTCAGGACATTTTTGTCAATATTGTAGGTGGCATGAAGATAGATGAAACTGCCCTTAATCTAAGTTTGGTGGCGGCTATGGCTTCCAGCTTTCGCGATGTGAGTTTGCCTGCTGATTCGGCCTTTATTGGTGAAGTTGGCCTGGTCGGTGAGGTTCGCTCAGTTCCCTTTATCAAGCAGCGCGTGCAGGAGGCAGCAAAGTTTGGTTATGAGAATATTTTTATACCCGGCCGCAATGCTGATAATTTAAATGTAAATAATGCAAATATTACTGGTGTTCATTCGATTGAGCACTTTTTTAGTTTGGTATTTTAGATTGTGCCTATTAAACTAATAACTGTAAAAAATAGTAATTTAACGGAGTAAAATGATCCAAAATTCTGGAAGAATTCAATTTTCCATTGATGCCAAAGCTGGAAAATCTTCAGCAAGAGCAGCGCGATTTGAAACTGATCACGGTCAAGTTCGAACACCGATTTTTATGCCAGTAGGCACTAATGGTGTCGTAAAAACTCTAACGCCGGCCGAATTAAATAAAGCCAGCGCTCAAATAATTCTCGGCAATACCTATCATCTCTATTTGCGGCCCGGTATGGAAATCATCAAAAAGGCCGGTGGATTGCATAAATTTTCCTCCTGGGATAAACCGATTTTAACTGATAGCGGCGGTTT
>JAIPJV010000042.1 GCA_021734005.1 Fidelibacterota bacterium | reverse complement strand
AGAATACTTAAAAACAGAGTGGGAAACAAATAATATCGCGGGAGCTTTTCTTGTTGGAGATCTGCCTGTTGCCTATTATGAAATGGCCAGTGATTTTGGTGAAGACACCTACGTAAAATTTCCTACTGATCTTTACTTCATGGATTTGGATGGTGACTGGTATGATCGATTGGAAAGCTGTGAAGATGGTGTCTTTGATGATCACCAGGGCTTTCGAACGATAAAACCTGATATCTGGATTGGGCGGCTCTACCCGTCAGTACTGAATGCCCACGGTGATTCAGAAAAGGAACTGGTTCTGAGATACTTTGAGAAAGTCCATAAATACAGAATGGGTGATTTGCGATTGAAAGATCAGGCCTTGAATTACATTGATAAAGATTGGGCCGGGTATAATGTAGAAGACATTCAAGGGCTAGCCTACAAAAGAATGACGACTTATAAGCATGGTATTAATACAAGCTGTAGTAGAAGCGATTACCGCCAGAAAGTTCAGCAACTTTCCAACAACAAATTTGAATGGATGTATCACGCTGTTCATTCCTGGCACGGCGGGCATATGTTCACAGAAGGGGAAACCTTTACTTCTGATTGGGTTGATATGATCAATGTTCAGGTTCTGTTTTATTTGAATTTTAATTGCTCGGGAGCTTTGTTCACTGGCGAAGATTGCGTTTGCTCCTGGTATGTCATGCAAAAGCCCTATGGGCTGCTCTCTGTTGGATCAACAAAAACTGGGAGTATGCTCTCTCAGAAAGATTATTATGAATATATTGGCGAAGGGTACAACATTGGTGAATCCTTTCTTCATTGGGGAAAATTGCATTTTGAAGATAGCCGCAGCTGGCATTATGGGATGGTTATTCTGGGAGACCCAACTTTAAAAATTAGTAGATTTATGGATAATCCCGGACCTGATTTTTGCTATGCTGAAAAACCACTCAATGGCAAACAGTTTGACAAAAAAGTACCTGATTTCAAATGGACATCCACGGATAGTGCGGAATATTATATTCTCAAAATATTCAACAAAAATGGTAATAAAATCATGACTTCACCACAATTAACAGATACAACCTTTACTATTGACAAAGAACAGTATCCTTCTCTATCAAAAAAATATAGCTGGCAAATCGAAGCCTATGATAATAATGACGAGATCTATGATTTCACTCAGAAAGAATCATTCAGTATTTATTATTCCGATCCTGATGATCTTTATCTTTCGAATTTGCAACCTGCTGAATATAGCCAGGATTGGGGGGATTTGAAATTTGACAAAAGTACAAATGGGAATACAATTCAAATTAATGGGAAAAATTACTACAAAGGCCTGGGCACCCATGCCGATAGTCGAATTGTGTTCGCAATTGATTCTCTGAGTAATATTTATGATAAATTTTATACGATAATTGGCCATGATGATGAGTCAGATGGTGAAAATAACGACGGAGTAACATTTGAAATTGTTTTGGATAGCACCTCTGTATTTGGTCCCAGCCAGGTATTTGAAAAAGGAGCTCCCGCCCAGGAGGTGGCGGTTGATCTCAATAATGCTGATTCTCTGATTTTGCTGGTGCATTCCGGTGAAAATGATTATAATGACCATGCTGATTGGGCTAATGCCAAATTAACCAATTCCAATACAGCGCTTTTTTCAGAGGCTAGTTCTACAAAAACCAGAGATTTTAGAATTTTAAATAATTATCCCAATCCCTTTAACCCCAATACAAAAATCACTTATAAAATTTATCAGGAAGGTTATTATCGAATGGAGGTCTATAACCTATCTGGACAAAATATAGCGACTTTGCTAAATGAATATAAGACTCCCGGCCATTATTCTGCAATTTGGAATGCGCAAAATTCGAGTGGGATGTGTTTGGCCTCAGGAATCTATTTTTGCAAATTACAGTCGAAAAATAAAATTGATGTCTTGAAGATGATGTTGGTCAGATAAAATTAAAATCCGATTTCAACCTGGGCAGTATGGGCATGAATCCGTTTATTTGCCAGATCAATATAATCTTTTTTAGTATCGTAACCTATGTATTTTCGAGAAGTCTTTAGAGCTGCCAAAGCTGTCGTCCCTGCCCCCATAAAAGGATCCAGAATGATTTCATTTTCAAAGGTATATAACTGGATGCAACGATAGGGGAGATCAATAGGGAAAGGTGCCGGATGCCCAACTTTTTTTGCTGAATCAGGAGGCATTTTCCATACGCTTTTTGTATATTCTAAAAACTCGTCTTTTGATATTGTAGACTTTCTATCTTCAGGATTTTTTCTACTCATTGTTTCTTTGCAAAAAATAAGAATGTATTCATGCTGGTCCCTTAAAACAGGGTTGGAAGGTGATTTCCAGCTACCCCAGGCTGTACCGCCCCCAATTTGCTTATCCCAGATTATTTCACCGCGCATTAGAAAACCAATTTCCGCCATTATTTCTATAATAGAGGCGTGTAGAGGAATGTAGGGCTTTCGACCAAGATTGGCAACATTTATACAGGCCCGTCCTCCAGGGACGAGAACCCGGTAAACCTCGGTGAAAACATTTTGCAAAAGTTGTAAGTAGGATTCCAGGGTTAAATTATCATCATACTGTTTGCCAACATTATAGGGAGGAGATGTTACCATTAGGTGGACAGAGCTATCCGGTAGTTCTTCCATTTTTTCACTGCTTTTGTGAAGAATATTATTGAGATAATGATTTTCAATCTTATTTTCAGTGAATTTTATGTTCTTTTTCTTTATTCTGAGTCCATCATATAAAGCAGTTTTATAAAATTTACTTGAGTCATGGTTTTCCCTTTGAGAAACCCCAAAGCTGCTTGTTTCAGTACCTTTGCTGCTCATGTTATCTCTTCACAGTAAAATTTTGTGCATAAATCACTAAAAACTTAATTCTTCAGGAATTATTATTTTTGCCGAAATTACGCTCATCATAAATAATATAGCAATTAACGCTAAAAATTGAAAGTAATTGTAAAAAAACCAAAAATGTATTTTCATTTGTATTGTCCATCATAGATATCCTATGATACAAACTCAATTTTAAAACGATTAGACCAAAGATCTATTTGTATTCAAAAATCAGTTATTTATTATTGGGACTGTTTAGCCTAGATAATTCATTAACATTTCTCATAGAGACCTCCAGGAGGCATTTTCTACCCTCCGGGCCGCCCCGTAATTCTACGGGATCAAAGGAAATAATACCCTTGGGATTTCCGGGATTAACCTTAAAATTATGCATAACCTCAGAAAACTCAGTTTTTTCAAAACAGAAGTGCTAAAACTAAAATTAATATGATATTAACCACTATCTTTTGGAGGATTATGCATAATCCTGGTTAGCATGGATAAGGATATATTTATAAACTTGATTTTTTTCGAGTAAAATTCAATTAATTGATAATCGCAGTATCTGTGGCGAATCTGTATAAAGAAGAACTCTGGAAGATTTCAATATTAGTAACTGCTGATGGAATAGGTAAGAAGCGCTACCCACCAAAAATAGCCTGTGCTTTGCACAGGCTATAATAAAAGGGAGGCAGTTTAACTCCGGGTTCCACCCGAAGTTAATAAAATTGAACCACATTCGTGGTTCTAGTTTGTTCCAATCAATTAAGTGAAATCACATGATAATCTGAGCTTAGAACTGGATTAAATCAATTCTTAAAAATAAATGCCTTTGGAAATGTTTCAGCAGACTTTACAATAAACCATACCAGAAAAACTTTTTCAAACCGTTAAAAAAAAGAGAAACTCTTATGAATTTGCATCTATAAATAATTTTAGTACTTGATAGGGATAGCCGGATTTTTTTGTCAAACTATCTAATTCTATATATTTTCAGGCGATATATTTTTTCTTTCGTTCTAATTAATATGAGATGATCCTGTCGAATTATAAATAAGCTACATTCGTATTCCGCTAACAAGGTGGATTCGCAATCTTGAATGTATTCAACAATCAGCCCTCAAACAACAACTTGCCCCTCCATAACTGTTATAGATTCACCACCTAATACAACTCTATCTTCAATTAAATTGACTTTGAGTTCTCCGCCTCGTGGCGATGCCTGGTAAGCCATAAATTTGTACTTTCTCATTGATTTTGCCCAATAGGGGGCCAGGCAACAATGAGCCGAGCCCGTTACAGGGTCTTCATTTATTCCCAGATCCGGGGCAAAGAAGCGGGATATGAAGTCATATTTAGAAGAGCTTGTTTTACTGGTTACAATTATTCCCCGGGTGTTGACCTGTTTTAATTTTTCCATATTGGGTTGCAATTCTCGGAGAACTTCTTCGGATTTGATTTCGACTATGTAATCCAGACGATTTTTGCCTGTGTAAACGGGCTCTACACCAAGACCCTCAATTAAACTTTTCGGAGCTTCGGTTTCTTCCGGAGGTTCGGATGGTAAATTAATATAGATCCACTCGCCGCTCTTCTTTGCAGTTAACACTCCGCTTTTTGTATTGAATACTGCTTCGTTTTTTAGTTTTAATAAGCCGGTTTCCCATAAAACATGAGCACTTGCCAGAGTGGCATGGCCACACAATTCTTCTTCATTTTGCGGTGTAAACCAGCGCAAATTGTAGCCTTCCTGTTCTTTCTGAATAAAAGCTGTCTCAGATAAATTCATCTCAGCTGCAAAATTTTGTAGCCATTTATCAGGTTTTTCTTCATCGATTATGCAAACTGCAGCTGGATTACCACTAAAAGGTTTATTTGTAAATGCATCTACCTGATATATTTCCATTTTATCACCTTTTTGTAATTTGTTAAATTAATCTTATGCTCTTCTAATTTTCATCAAATTTTCTTTTGCTTGGGGGTTCTGTTTATATACTTTACTGAGTTTGTTACAGGGGAAATTATCACAAAAAGCACAATTTTCCAGGCTTTTGTCAATAGCACAATACCTTATATTACAGTCTTCACAAAAAGACATTATATTTCTGGTTGTACTGGTGCATCCGTGACATTCGACGTCATTAGGGCTGAGGGGATAATCATTAGTTGACCACTCCCCGGCAACTTCATTTTTCTTATCAAAATTGTTTTGCTTGGTGGCAATAAAAGCCGGGCAATCCCGGCATTTAATTCCACAGTAAGATGAAGATACCATTTTTCTCTCCTGATTTTTTAATTTTTTGGACAGCCAACTGTTTGAGCAAGAACTATTTTTTGATGATCCTTTAAGTCCATTATTTTTCTTAATTTTTTCCTATCTACCATACCCCGAACTACAGTAGCCAGGCCTTCAGAAGCACAAAATAAATATACATTTTGGCTAATGTAGCCTGTATCACACCAGGAATAATATTTTCTGGCCTCATCTGACATGTCGCTTCCCATTCGAGAGTAATCAGCGACAAAAACAAGATTAATAGGAGCATCGTCAACAAAGCCTTGAGTTCCGGTTTGATTGCGAATGTCTTTGTCCAGGATTTTTTCCAGAGCATGTTTCTCTGCATTGTAGAAATAGGTTCCAGATTTGGAAGCAACATAAATATCAATTTCCTGCCAATCAACAGCTGAGGGAGCGGTACGTTTTCCCGATTCCGGCCGATTGATACCAAAAGCAGCCCAGAGTAAATTGGACAGGGTTTGGTCGGAAAGTTCTTTGGAACTGAAAGAGCGTTGAGATTTTCGATTGTCAAGCGTCTCCATCAAGGGCATTCCACCTTTTTTCTGAGGGGCTGGTAATTTAATTGTCCCATTCTCGCTGCCAGAAAGTTGGGCACCCATTATACAAACAATTAGACCTAAAAAAATTTGTTTGAACATAATTAATTCTCCTTGTAATAAAATGTAAATATTTCCTGCTGGTTTGTCAATATAAGAAAAATTGTTAATCAAAGGCAAATTGAAAGGGCAGAAAATTTGAGAATTTAATTTAGTAGAAGAAAATGGCCTGAATTCCTCAATGATTAGTTAAAAAAACCTCTGAAAAATTATATAAAAAATCTTTCTCTTTGGGATAATTATCTATAAGCTTTAGGGTTTGACAACATTAGGAGGTAAGTAGAATGACCAATAAATACATTAAAATAAAGGGAGCCCGTGAACACAATCTAAAGGACCTGGACCTAGATATTCCTCGGGAAAAAATGATTGTGGTAACCGGTCCTTCGGGTTCGGGTAAATCTTCACTGGCTTTCGATACGATCTATGCTGAAGGGCAACGGCGCTATGTAGAATCCCTGTCAGCTTATGCCCGCCAATTTTTGGGCGTTATGGAAAAGCCTGATCTGGAATCTATTGAAGGGCTTTCCCCGGCCATTTCCATTGAACAGAAAGCAGCATCAAAAAATCCCCGTTCTACAGTTGGAACAGTGACAGAGATATATGATTACCTGAGATTGTTGTACGCCCGGGTAGGTACGCCTTATTGTTACAATTGCGGTCGGGAAATTCAACAACAGACAGTTCAGCAAATTGTGGATTCCATTTTGGAATTACCGGAGGGCACCAAAATGATGATCATGGCGCCTGTTATTCGCGGCAAAAAGGGCGAATACAAAGATGTGCTGGAGGAGATCCGCAGAGAAGGTTTTATCAGGGCTCGAATCGACGGCGAGATCATCGAAGTTGACCAGAAAATTGAACTGGATAAACAGAAAAAACATGATATTGAAGTCGTTGTTGATCGCTTGATTGCCAAGCCTTCTATCAAGGAGCGCCTGACCGAGTCGGTTGAACTTTCCACACAAATGAGTTCCGGCCTGGTAATCGTTTCAACCCCTGATGATGAATACACTTACAGTGAACAGTTTGCCTGTCCTCATTGCCATATTAGTTATGCTGAAATTTCGCCCCGTATGTTCTCTTTTAATAGTCCTTATGGAGCCTGCCCGGAATGTGATGGTTTGGGAACGAAAATGGAGATTGACGAGAGCCTGGTCGTGCCCGATGAAAACAAATCCATGTTTGAAGGCGGAATCGTTCCACTCGGTGAGCAACCCAAAGGTGGCTGGCAAAGTTCGGTTCTCAAGGCCGTTCTTCAGCGTTATAATATAGATTTTTTTACTCCGTTTAAAAAATATCCGGAAGATGCTAAACAGGCGATTTTATATGGGAAGGGTACGCAAAATTTAAATGTTAAAAAGCGGGCCGGTAAGATGAAAGGGGATTATGAAACCGATTATGAGGGCGTGATCCCCAATCTCAAGCGCCGTTATACTCAGACAAAATCCTCCCGCATTCGCAATTGGATTAAGCGTTTCATGAGCGAGAAACCCTGTCCGGTTTGTGATGGTGCCCGCTTGAAAAAAGAAGCTCGGGCTGTAAAAATTGATGGATTGGCTATAAATGAGGTCACAGCCAAATCGGTTGCCGATCTATCCGATTTTTTCGAAGATCTGGAGTTTGATCAAACCGATATGAAAATTGCCGGGCCAATTTTGAAAGAATTACGCGAAAGAACAGGATTTCTCATCAATGTAGGTGTAGAATATTTGACTTTGGATCGATCGGCTGTTACACTTTCGGGTGGTGAATCTCAAAGAATTCGCCTGGCCACTCAAATTGGTTCCCAGCTGGCTGGTGTACTCTACATTCTTGACGAACCCAGTATCGGACTTCACATGCGCGATAATAGCCGGTTAATAAAAACTCTCAAAGATTTGCGTGATATCGGTAATACAGTGATTGTTGTTGAACACGACGCCGGCACAATGCTGGCCGCCGACCACATAATTGATCTTGGTCCTGGAGCCGGACGCAAAGGTGGAGAAATTGTTGCTCAAGGACCGCCTCAGACCATCAAAGACACTAAAAATTCAATCACCGGTCAATATTTATCAAAAAAGAAAAAAATACCAGTGCCGGAAAAGCGGCGGGAAGGCAATGGAAAATATATTCATCTTCAGGGCTGCCAGGGCAACAATCTTAAAAATCTGGATGTAAAATTTCCAATTGGAAAATTTACCTGCATCACCGGTGTATCCGGTTCAGGGAAAAGTACTCTAGTCAATGAAACACTGTATCCTATTCTGCAGCGTGAATTTCATAATTCTACTAAATCACCCCTCGAATATTCGCATATTGAAGGCCTGGAACATATTGATAAAGTCATTGACATAGATCAGAATCCAATTGGCCGTACACCGCGCTCAAATCCAGCCACTTATACAAAAGTTTTTGATTATATTCGCGACCTGTATGCTTCCTTAAAAGAATCCAAAATTCGAGGTTATAAAAAAGGACGCTTCTCTTTCAATGTTAAAGGTGGACGCTGTGAAGCCTGCGGCGGTAAGGGCACCAAAAAAATTGAAATGCATTTCCTTCCCGATGTTTATGTGCCCTGCGAAGTTTGTGAAGGCCGGCGCTACAACCGGGAAACTCTGGAAATCAAATATCGAGGAAAAAACATTGCTGATGTTCTTGACATGACCATTAATGAAGCCTATGAATTCTTCGACCGTATTCCCAAAATCAGATCAAAATTGACAACTTTGCGGGATGTCGGCCTCGGTTATATTCAACTGGGCCAAAAAGCCACAACCCTTTCCGGTGGTGAAGCCCAGCGGGTCAAATTATCAGCGGAACTCAGCAAGCGCAGCACTGGCGACACACTCTACATTCTGGATGAACCGACAACCGGACTCCACTTCGAAGATATTAAACTGCTCCTCAAAGTTCTCAAGCGCCTTATGGAGCAGGGTAATTCAGTAATAATTATTGAGCACAATCTGGATGTGATAAAATTTGCTGATCATATCATCGATCTGGGGCCGGAAGGAGGTCACCAGGGCGGATATATTGTTACTCAAGGAACCCCTGAAGAGGTTGCTGACCATTCCCAATCCTACACAGGTAAATTTCTCAGGGAAATACTCTAACTCATGTTTTTGCCAACAACCAAAAAAGAGATGCACCAGCGCGGCTGGTCAAACCTGGATGTTATTCTGGTTTCCGGCGATAGCTACATTGACAGCCCCTTTATTGGTGCTGCTGTAATTGGAAAAATTCTGGTTGAAAAAGGCTTCACTGTCGGCATAATTGCTCAACCTGATTCGGATTCTGAACAGGATATTACCCGGCTTGGCGAGCCCAATCTTTTCTGGGGTGTAACAGCCGGTAGCCTGGATTCTATGGTGGCCAATTACACGGCCCTCAAAAAATTCCGCAAAAACGATGATTACACACCCGGTGGCAAAAACAACCGCCGTCCTGATCGAGCCACTATTGTATATACCAATCTGATCAAGCGCTATTTCAAAAACACCCGGCCTATAGTTCTGGGCGGAATCGAAGCCAGTTTGCGGCGCATTGCCCATTATGATTTTTGGGATAATGGTTTACGGCGCTCGGTTCTTTTTGATGCCAAAGCCAATTATCTATTATATGGAATGGCCGACCGTTCGATTATCGATCTGGCCCGGGCACTAAAGAATGATCAATCACCTCATCATATTCGGGGTCTTTGTTATATTTCCAGCCAGGAAAAATACGAATATCTTCAACTTCCTTCTTACCAGGAAGTGAAAGAAGACGATGATAAATTCATCGAGATGTTTGACCTCTTTTATAAGAATTCTGATCCAGTCAATGCTCAGGGCTTATATCAAAAAATGGATACTCGCTATTTGATTCACAATCCACCGGCTCATTATCTCAGCAGCAAAGAAATGGATCAGATTTATGAACTGGATTATGAACACCAGCAACATCCCTATTACAGGAAAATGGGCAAAGTGCGAGCTCTGGATACAATTGCTAATTCTATCCCTGCTCACCGTGGTTGCTATGGTGAATGTAATTTTTGTGCTATTGCTGTTCATGAAGGCCGGCGCGTTCGCTGGCGCAGTGAGCAATCCATTTTACAAGAAGCCCGCAATATGCGCAGGCGGCCCGGATTCAACGGCAATATCAAAGATCTGTGCGGACCTACTGCCAATATGTATGGCATTGAATGTACACGAAAAATCAAAGCCGGTGCCTGTAAAAATCGCCGCTGCCTATACCCTTCAGCCTGCAAAAGCCTGCCTATTGATCATCAAAAACAGATCAATCTTTTGAAAAAATTGCGTGAAATTCCCGGCATAAATAAAGTCTTTGTTAGCTCCGGAATTCGCTTTGATATGGTTATGCAGGATAAAAAACATGGGCAGGAGTACTTGAAACAAATTGCTCAACATCATACTTCCGGCCAACTCAAAATTGCTCCCGAGCACACTGCGCCCCGGATTCTAAAATTGATGGGAAAACCGCCTAAAAATCACCCTCTCTATAAATTCAGAAACAAATTCTACAAATATTCGCAGCAGGCTGGAAAAGACCAGTATTTAACGTATTATTTTATTGCTGCTCATCCGGGCTGCACTGAAAACAATATGCGCAAATTAAAAGAGATCGCTTCCAAAAAATTACAAATAAACCCCCGACAGGTGCAAATTTTCACCCCAACGCCTTCAACCTGGTCTTCTGTAATGTACTATACTGAAAAAGACCCTGTCACCGGCCGGGATATTTTTGTAGAAAAAAAGCATCACAAAAAACAGCGCCAGAAAAATATATTGATGTAATGACATTAAATAAGCCAATTTAAACCGGGTTTCTGTGACAATTGCGGGTTGAGAACTTTTTGAGATAAGCAGAAAAATAGATGTGGTGCTAATCTCAATAAAAATAAAAATTATAAACCATGATTTTTACGGGATTTATCTAAGTTATTAAAGTATAGTTATGACAACGACTATCCTATTGAATTAATTAAAATTATTGAGAATAGCACCCGGATTTATCCGGGTGTAATGGAACCTTTTTAATTTGAGCCTACTTTAGTGGGCTTTAATTTTAACTAAGATAATATAACAAAAAGTTCAATAAATCAGCGAACATAATATCACCAGAAACAATTTCAATTGAGAGATTTATTATCCCGAAAACTCCTCAAAAAAGGCAATTTCATCAATGTCTTTGCGTGGCGGTCGGTTTTTCTC
>JAIPJV010000041.1 GCA_021734005.1 Fidelibacterota bacterium | reverse complement strand
TGTATAAATCAAAAATAAAGTCTGATAATGCAATTTACCGGGATGGGTATGTTTACTGTTCTTGTGGTAAAAAATTTGGACGGGATGAAGGCAGTTATATTAAAGTTTATGGCACATATAAATTTGAATGAGTTTTTATAGTATTTTATAGCGATTTGCAAAAGTAATCTCAGATGAAAGTGTTCAATATTAGTAACTACCGATGGAATCGGTAGAAAAGAAAAACCCAGCAATCTCGCCTGCGCAGAGCACAGGTGGAATTGAGCAAGAAGGATGACGCTTTTATGCTCCGGGTTCCACCCGGAGTTACTCACATTGAACCACATTCGTGGTTCAAGTGTTTTTGCAATTAAGCAGATAAAATCTCATAATAATCTTTAGATTAAACTAGATTGCAGTAATTATCAAAACATTTTCAACCGTAAATATTTCAGCAGTTCTCATAAATAATAACACCAGACAAAACTTTTGCAAATCACTATTACCTAGCATTTGTTTTTCCGCCATTGGTATTTTCAAGATAGAATTTTGGAGTGCATTAACTGTGTTAATGCATAAATAAGATGATCCCTTCCACGGAAGAAATGATAAATTATTAATTGCCTGAGCTATCTTGATCCACAACTAAATATTTTACATCATGATCGTTTAGTAATTGAATAAACTCTTTGAAATCCTGGTTGAGAACCATATTTCCACCTGTTGTATTCTTCTCTATTTTTTTTTAATTGTTTTAGCTGGTCGAGACAAAAGTAACAAAGGAATAGAAATTAATAGATAAGTTTTGAAATTTTACCTCAAATCCATTTTAGGTGCACTTTTTTCAGCGAGGAAAAAAGTGCGAAAATCATCAAAGAGATCCCGGACTTCGTCCCTGGAAACTCGCCCGCGGTATATCATCAAGGAGATCCCTGTTGAAAAAAAACGCTAAAATTCCATTCATTCCGCTAAACCAATATAAACTCACCCTACCGGGTTCAAACATATATTGGTTCTTAACGCTCCATCCTTGGAATTTTTTAACGCATTTTTTTATACGGCGGGAATTTTTAAAACAACTCCTATCCTAATACAATATTATTAATAAACAGTAACTTATATCAATATAGAGTGACTTAATGGGGGGATCCCAGAAAACGTTCCCATATATTACAAAAAGATTAAAAAATTTTACATTAACTAATCCCAACCTAAAAAAACAACATTCAATCTTGTAATAACTTCTGTACGACATTAAATTAGTTACTAGCGATGATGGAGTAAAAACAATGAAAAGGAAATCCAATGGATTTAAAATTAGCTTCTCGGAAGAATAAAAAGAAAACCATTGTTGACGTAGATGGCATCAAAATAGGGGAGGAACTGGTTGTAATCGGTGGCCCCTGTGCAGTAGAAAGCGAAGAGCAGACAATGAAAGCAGCCAGGGCAGTTAAGGCTGGTGGTGGTAAAATTCTTAGAGGCGGTGCTTTTAAGCCGCGTACTTCGCCCTACTCATTTCAGGGACTGGGTTTAAAAGGATTACGTATTCTGGAAAAAGCCAAACAGGAAACTGGTTTACCCATTATTTCCGAAGTAATGGATTCCAGAGATGTGACCTGGGTGGCAGAATATGTGGATATTTTGCAAATTGGCGCCCGTAATATGCAAAATTTTTCTCTGCTCAAAGAAATAGGCAAAACCAAAAAACCTACAATGCTAAAAAGAGGAATGTATTCAACATTAAAAGAATGGCTGAATTGTGCTGAATATATCCTGTCTGAAGGAAATCCTAATGTGATTTTATGTGAACGGGGTATCCGTACTTTTGAATCCTACACCCGCAATACACTGGATCTGAGTATGATCCCATCAGTTAAGGAAGTTACTCATCTTCCAATTATTATTGATCCTTCCCATGGAACGGGAAAATTAAGTCTGATTGAACCGATGGCAAAAGCAGCTGTTGCGGCCGGAGCCGATGGACTGATGGTCGAAGTTCACCCTGATCCAAAGAATGCCAAAAGTGATCAGCAACAGCAGATGACTCCCGATCAGTTTAAGAAGTTCATGAAAAATGTAAATGCATTAGATAATTTCATTAATGGTTAAATTTTAAAGGCCTTTATTATGAATGATAAATTACTAAAACAAATCCGTAAAAATATAGACTATATAGATAAGAAAATAATTCATCTTCTCAATGAAAGAATGGAAAATGCCCTCAAGGCTTCTAAAGTCAAAGAGACTATTGAGGACAAATCCAGAGAAAAACAAATTCTTGCCAAAATATCACGCAAAGAAGGAAATCTAGTTGACCAGGAATTTATTCTGGAGTTGTACAAATCTCTATTTAATGAAAGCCGCACTTTGCAGGAAAAAGGACTCAAGTTGATTGGTTTTCAGGGAGCCCATGGTGCTTACAGTGAAATGGCTGCCAAAAACTGGAATAAAAAATTGGTCAGTATTCCCTGCGATACTTTTGCCGAAGTTTTTGAAGGTGTGAAAACAGGGCTTTACGATTATGGTATTTTACCTGTTGAAAATACGCTGGGCGGTGTAGTTGGAACAGTCAATGAACTCTTAATGAACGATGATGAATTGAAAATCGTAGGTGCGATTGAACAACCGATTGAACACTGTTTGCTTTATCCTGAAGCAGAAAAATTCAGAGATATTCGCAAAGTTTATTCCCATTCTCAAGCAATTTCCCAGTGTAAAAATTTCCTGGAAAGAAATAATCTGGAACCGGTCAAGTATTATGATACAGCCGGGGCTGCCAAACTGGTTGCCGAAGAAAAACCGGAAGCAACCGGCGCAATTGCAAGTTCACTGGCAGCAGAATTGTATGATCTGGAAATTGTCAAACAAAACATTGAAAATGTTTCCAAAAATCGAACCCGCTTTTTCATATTATCGAAAACTGCCCAAAGCAAGGAAGGCGACAAATGCACGATAATTTTCTCTACAGCTCACAAAGCCGGTACGCTTTTTAATGTGCTTAGCATTTTTGCTGATGCAAAAATTAATCTGACGCGGATTGAATCCATGCCTTCAGGAACTGGTAATTATTCCTTTTTTCTCGATTTTATTGGTTCGATCAAAGATGAAAAAATCCAGAAAATTTTGCAGGAAGTGCAGGATAATACAGAAAACTATAGAATTATGGGATGCTATAAAGAAAGGAGTAACCAATGAAGATAGCCATACTTGGAGCCGGTCATATGGGAGCCTGGCTGGTTGAGGAATTTAACCAGGAACACGAAGTTGGAGTCTACGATAAAAATCCTGAAAAGATGCGCTATCTTTTTCGGGTTAATCGTTTTGAGGGAATGGATGAAATTGAAGATTTTCAACCTGATCTGCTGATCAATGCTGTCGATCTTCCCCATACAATTCAGGCCTTCGAAGATGCCCTTGACCATATTGATGATAATTGCATTGTTGCTGATATAGCATCTGTGAAAAGAGGGTTGGAAGATTTTTATGAAAAGGCGGATCAGCCCTTTGTTTCCACTCACCCTATGTTCGGACCTACTTTTGCCAATATTCGCGATCTGAGTAATGAAAATGCAGTCATTATCAAAGAAAGTTGCGAAAAAGGGAAAGAATTTTTTCGTACTTTTTTCAAAAATCTGGGACTAAATATTTATGATTACAGTTTTCAGGAGCATGATGAAAAGACGGCCTATTCTCTGGGAGTTCCATTTTCTGCATCCCTGGTTTTTGCTGCCTGTATGAAAGAGACGGAAGCACCGGGAACTACCTTTCGCAAACACATGGAAATTGCCCGGGGATTGCTCTCAGAAGATGATTACCTGCTCTCTGAAATTCTGTTCAATCCCGAAGTTCTACCCCAGATAGAAAAGATAAATTCTCAGCTTTCCTATCTTACTCATATTATTAAAAGCCGGGATTCCGAAGTAATGTCGGAATTTCTCAATAAATTGCGTGACAATATCAAAGTAACCAAAGACTCTAAAAAGAAGTGATGCTATGACAAAAATTACTGTAGATATCCACCATGAATCAGCCCAATATCCTATCCTAATTCAGGATTCAATTTATGATGAACTCAATGATTTTGTGAATAATGGGTATAGAGACCGGGATATTGTAATAATTACTGATGATAATATAAATGCATTGTTTGGCGACAAAATTCAAAAAGTGCTCGCCAATCGCAATCCCCATATCCGATCGATTCAGCCAGGAGAACGGAGTAAAAGCCGTGAAACCAAGGCCCAGATTGAGGATGAAATGCTGGGTAAAGAATTTGGACGCGATACTCTCATAATTGCTTTTGGGGGAGGTGTTGTTGGTGACCTGAGCGGTTTTGTAGCTTCAACCTACAAGAGGGGCATACCTGTTATTCAAATTCCGACCAGTTTACTGGCCATGGTTGATTCAGCAATCGGTGGAAAGACTGCTATCAATACAATCTACGGCAAAAATTTGATTGGCAGTTTTTGGCAACCTGAGGCAGTTTTTGTAGGTATGGAGTTTTTAGTTAGGCTGCCTGAACCGGAATTTCTCAACGGACTTGCAGAAGCTGTGAAAATGGCCATTGTTTTTGATGAAGAATTCTTTGAGTATTTTGAGAATAATAGCCAAAAAATTCTGGCCCGGGATAATGAAGCCCTCACCCATATAGTCGAACGATGTATAACTCTTAAAAAAGAAGTTGTAGAGGAGGACGAAAAAGAATCCGGACTGCGGCAGTGTTTGAATTTTGGCCACACAATTGGCCACGCTGTAGAGTCCATTGCAGGTTATAATGAAAAGCATGGATTTTGTGTGGCTATGGGGATGGCAGCCGAGACTCAACTGGCTGCTTTGACAGGAGCATTGAGCTGGACTGATGCTGATAGAATTCTCAAACTGCTTGAAAAAATGCACCTGCCTAACACCATTAATGAAAAATATGAAAAGCAGCTCATGTATAAAAAGATGAAATCCGACAAAAAGGCTGTCAATCAAACTCCCATGTTTGTGACTCTGCAGGGCCTGGGAAAGGTTAAAAAAAATAAGAACCAATTTTCATTTAGTTTTGATAAATCAACTGTTCTAAAGGCAATCTCTCTTGTAAAGTGAGTAAATTATGAAACAGATAAAATTTGACGGTAATCTTAATGCTGACCTTAAAATACCGGGTAGCAAATATATTGCAAACCGGGCTTTGCCTCTGGCTGCTATGGCTGAAGGAACCAGCATAATTAGAAATATCCCACTCAATAATGATATTATGCGGGCAATTGAGGCATATCGATCTCTGGGGGTGAAAATCGACCTGGATGTAAATCAAGCTACAGTCGAAGGGAATGCAGGAAATTTTCCGCAATTAAATACTGAGATAGACTGCGGTGAATCCGGCACTTTAATGCGTTTTATTTCTGGTGTTGCCTGTCTGGCTGGCGATAATATACGAATCACAGGATCGCCGCGAATTCAGGAACGGCCTGTAGGAGAATTGGTTGATAGTCTGGGTCGATTAGGCGCCAGAATAGACCGAGAAAATGGTGAATGCCCACCTATTGTGATCAAATCCAGTAGTCTGAAAGGTGGAAAAACTGAAATTGATGGCTCCAAAAGCAGCCAATTTATTAGCGCTTTGCTGCTGGTAGCACCTTATGCCAGTAAGGATGTGGAAATCGAAATTTTGGGAAAATCAGTATCCAGCTCTTATATTGACCTGACCTGTGAAATTATTGACGAATTTGGTGTAAAAATTGAGCAAAACGGACCCAAAAATTATCTAATAAAATCCGGACAGTCCTACCAAGCAAGAGATTTTACAATTCCGACCGATTGGAGCACTGCTAATTTTTTCTTTGCTGCTGCTGCATTAACCGGCGGAAAAGTGAGTATTGATAAATTAGATCTACACACTTCCCAGGGCGAATCCAGTTTTATTGATGTACTTGAAAAAATGGGCTGTAAAGTGGACAAAAAGGGCGGTGAAGTAACTCTGGAAGGCACGCCCAGGCTCAAAGGCATTAATGTGGATATGGCGGCTATCCCTGATGCTGTACCTGCTCTGGCTGCTGTGTCAGTATTTTGTCAGGAAGATGTCAGAATTCGCAATATATCCCACCTACGCTACAAAGAATGCGATAGGATCAAAGCTCTGGAGGAAGAATTAAGCAAACTGGAATCTAATATAAGTAGCTCTGAAGATGAACTCATCATCAGAAGAAATGGCTGGAAGAAAAAGCCGGTAATCTTTGATCCTCATAATGATCACAGAATTGCAATGAGCCTGGCTCTTCTTGGCTTAAGAATTCCAAATATTAAAATTGATAATCCAGACTGCGTTAATAAATCTTTTCCCGGCTTTTGGGATAAGTTACGGGAAATCGGAGCTCAGGTCAGTGATGTCTAATATAATTTTAATAGGGTATCGAGGCACAGGAAAAAGCGCTGTTGGAAAATATATCTCTGAAAAATACAATAAACCTTTGATCAGTACTGATGAACTCATAGTTGAGGAAGTTGGCCCCATAGATGAATATGTAAAGGCGAACAACTGGACTGAATTTCGAAAGCTGGAGCACAAGATTATAGATAATATTGATCAGGAGAATGGTATAATCGATTGCGGTGGTGGCGTCATTGAAACGCCTGAAAATTATGATTCGTTGAAAAAATTGGGATCGATTTTTTGGCTGACCGCAACTGTAGAAACCATTAATAAACGCATCAAAAGTTCTACTGATCGACCGGCTCTCTCTGGCGATGATTTCCTGTCTGAAATACCAGAAGTCCTAAAGCGAAGAATATCGCTCTACAGAAAATTCTCTGACTATGAAATAAAAAGCGATGATCGTAAAATTTCCCATATTGCTGCTGAAATCATAGATAAATTTTCAAAACCCCAAAAATAAATATTATTATGGAAACAAAATTAGCCATACCTGTTGTCGGTGAAGATGTTGATGAGGCTATAAAACAGGGCAAAGCTGCTGCAAAAACGGCTGATATTGTTGAATTTCGAGCAGATTTTGTCAGACAAATAACAGATGCTGATATTGAACAATTTTACCAGCAGATTGATAAACCGGTCATTTTTACTTGCCGTCCGCAATTTGAAAATGGTCATTTTAAAGGAAGTGAAAAGGAGCGCAAACAGCTTATTTTGCAGGCTATCAAAACTGGCTATGAGTATGTAGATGTAGAATATAAGTCAGATATTTATGAATCTCTTCTTGAAAATTCTGGTAATAGCCAGATTATTTTATCCCATCACAATTTTGAGGAAACTCCTGATTATGGACAAGTAAAAAATCTAGCTGCAGAAATGAGTAAGACTAAGGCTGATATCCTCAAAATAATTCCTACAGCAAATTCAATTAATGATAATTTTAAAATATTTCGCCTGCTTCAATCTAATCCAAACCAAAAATTAATATCATTCTGTATGGGAATTTATGGCCATATTTCCCGGGTTTTGTGTAAAAAATATGGCTCCTATTTATCCTTTGCTGCTCTGGATAAAAACAGTCAATCGGCAGATGGTCAGATTTCTGTTGGTGAAATGCAGGGTACCTATCATTTTAATAGCATTGATCAGAATACAAAAATTCTGGGAGTAGCAGGTGAATTTGCGGAAAATTCTAAATCCAAATATATGCACAATCCGGTTTTTGAGAATATCGGGAAAAATTATGTATATTTGCCTCTGAAAGTTCAATCCGGTCGGGATTTAGACAATTTTATGGACAATTTCCACCGTTATGATTTTGCTGGTATGGCTGTTACGATTCCCCATAAAGAGAAGATGATAAAATACATGGACGAATTGGATAAAACGGCAAAAGAAATCGGTGCTGTCAATACTGTTGTCAAACAGAATGACCGTCTGAAAGGTTTTAATACTGATTATGTGGGGGCAGTAAGGGCTCTAGAAAATTATACTGAATTGAATGGAAAGAAATGTATGGTAATTGGTGCTGGAGGAGCATCCCGGGCTGTTGTTTTTGGTCTGGTTAAAAAACCCGCCCGGGTCACAATTACAAACCGTACGAGAGAAAAAGCTGAAAAACTTGCTAAAGAATTTGGCAGTAAGGTCATTGATTTTGAGGATAGAAATAAAGTTGCTCAGCAATTCGACATTATCATAAACACAACCAGTGTTGGTATGTATCCTGATACTGATAATACTGTTCTGGAAACTTTTAATGAATCAACCCTGGTGATGGATATTGTTTATAAACCATTAAAAACAAAATTTTTACAACTCGCCGAACAGGCTGGTTGTGAAATCATTACCGGCGAAAAAATGCTGGTATATCAGGCTATGGAGCAATTTGAAATATGGACCGGACAAAGGCCGAAATTTAAGATTATGCATAAGGCCTTTTCAAATATTCCGGAATAGGAGAGAAATTTTATGGCTGGAAATACATTTGGCAATTTATTCAAAGTCACAAACTGGGGCGAATCCCATGGACCGGCTATTGGTGTCGTTGTTGATGGCTGCCCTTCAAATCTGGAGATCAGTACTGCCGAAATACAAAAAGAATTAAACCGCAGAAGACCGGGACAAAGTGATGTATCTACACCCCGAAAAGAAAGAGATCAAGTCGAGATTCTGTCCGGCGTATTAGATGGAAAAACAACCGGTACACCTATTTCGCTGATGATTCGCAACAAGGATTATAAAAGTGAGGATTATTCGACTTTCACAGAAACCTATCGGCCTGGGCACGCAGATTTCACTTATAAAATGAAATATGGCATACGAGATCCTTTTGGTGGGGGACGCAGTTCAGCTCGAATTACTGCCGGTCATGTTGCAGCCGGCGCGTTTGCTAAAAAATATTTAAAAGAAAAAATTAATCTTAAGGTTACCGGTTTCGTTAAAAAGGTGAAAGATATCGCAGTAGATATTGATCCTCTTGATGTTAATCCGGATATTATAGAGAGTAATATAGTTCGCTGTCCTGATCCAGAAATTGCAAAAGAGATGGTAAAACTCATCGAAGAACATAAAGAAATTGGTGAATCAGTTGGCGGTATTATTGAATGCTGTGTTAAAAATGTTCCAGTTGGTCTGGGCGAACCGGTTTTTAGTAAATTAAATGCAGATCTGGCTCATGCTATTATGTCTATTAATGCTACAAAGGGTTTTGAAATAGGAGATGGCTTCGGTGTTGCAGAATTAACTGGTAGTCAAAACAATGATGAATTTACTCTTGATGAAGATGGCAATATTAAAACAAAAACTAATCATGCTGGTGGAATTTATGGTGGTATATCCAGTGGTATGCCGATTGTATTTCGGGTTGCTTTTAAGCCAGTTCCAACAATTGGGAAGCAGCAAAATACTGTTAATGAAAAGGGAGAAAAAGTAAAATTGGCAGCAAAAGGCCGCCATGATCCCTGCGTCTTGCCTCGAGCAGTGCCAATTGTGGAAGCCATGACAGCCATAACTTTGATGGATCATTATCTGATGCATCAAAGCAGACAGTAAAATTTCACTATTTTAACCATTCCAATATTTCATCTTTATTGGGAATTTTACCCGAACTTTTGACCTCTTCATCAATCACGAGAGCCGGGGTCATCATCACATTATACGACAAGATGTCTTTCATCTCGGTTACTTTTTCTATTTCGGCATCGATATCGTTTTCAGAGATAACATCACGAGCAATTTTTTCTAATTTTTTACATTTTGGACAACCTGTTCCTAATATTTTGACCTTCATAGTTAATACTCCTTCTATTTATAATTAAACTTTCATTAATTGTTTTCAAATAAGTATTTAAATCGTTTTGAAATAGATACTAACATTAACATAACTGGTACTTCTATTAATACACCAACGACAGTAGCGAGAGCCGCACCTGAAGCCAAACCAAATAACATAGTGGTTGTGGCGATGGCAACTTCAAAATGGTTGGATGCACCGATCATTGAAGCCGGGGCTGCATCTTCATATCTAAGATTTAATACTCGTGAAAATACGAAATATCCAAGACTATAGATAAATATTGTTTGAATAAATAGAGGCACTGCAATCCAGAAAATAGTAAGAGGATTTCTGACTATTATTTCACCTTTGAAAGAGAATAATAGAATCAGGGTAGCCAGTAGAGCCACTGTACTGATAGGTGTAAGATAGTGGATGAATTTTTCATTGAACCATTCTAATCCCTTCTTCTTTATCAGCCATTTTCTTGAAAAATATCCTGCGACTAATGGTAGGGCAACATAGGTTCCCACTGAAAATAGAATCGTACGCCAGGGAATTGGCATAGAATTTACTCCTAGTAAGAATCCTCCCAAAGGGGCATATAACACAAGCATAGTTAGAGAGTTTATTGCAACCATTACAAGTGTCAAACCATCATTTCCTCTGGCAAGATAGCTCCACATTAATACCATAGCAGTACAAGGTGCAATACCGAGCAAGATCGCTCCGGAGACATAACTACGCCAGAGCTCAACTTCCTGTCCATTTTTTAATATTTCTGTACCGGGGATAAATTTTCGAAAAATAACTCCCAGAAAAAGATAGGCAAAAAGATACATGGTAAAAGGCTTTATGGCCCAATTTAGGAATAATGTCATTCCGACAGGCTTGGGTGTTTTGGCTGCTTTTACCACCTTGCCGAAATCTATTTTTACCATAATGGGATACATCATGAAAAACAGGCATATAGCAATTGGAATTGAAACATTATAAAGAGACATTGCATCCAGTTGTGTTGCTACACCGGGCGCAATTTTACCTAAAAAGATCCCGGCCGCTATACATAGTAAAACCCAGAGGGTTAAATATTTTTCAAATAAATTTAAACTTTTTTCTTCGCTCATATATAAAATCCTTGTTTAAATTAATATATACTCCATATTAGATATATTCCTCCCAGAATAACCAGAGCACCACAAACTTTTTTTAGAATAACCGCGCCTTTGGAGCGTTTATTCCAGTTTAGATATTTTTGGACAGCACTGGTGAAAGTTCCGGCTAATACAATAATAGAACAGTGTCCGAGAGCATAAAGAAGGAGCAGTGAACCAGCATATATAGGCTGTGATGAAGAGACTTTGAAAGCTATTCCCAGCATAGGTGCCATATAGGCAAAAGTACAGGGGCCCAGAGCTATGCCAAATAGTAAACC
>JAIPJV010000040.1 GCA_021734005.1 Fidelibacterota bacterium | reverse complement strand
CTGACCTCCTCCAGGTCTGATTCAGGTATTCTGGCCAAATTAATTGCATTTTTTTCTGCCAGATCAATGATTGCTTCGAGATATTGTCCAGCAGCCTGATCAGTAAAATAAACGCTACTGATCTTTTGACCGGCTTGAAGAGCATCCAGAGTATTTTTTTTACCTTCAATCAGAAAACTATCTCTTTTATAGCGCATTTTCTTCTTATGCAGAGAACGCAGAAAAGCTTTTTTCCTTTTTGATAATGGTTTTTCAGGCTGCGTAATTTCGATAAAATCACCTTTAGTCTATAAAATTATCAGGTCTTAAATTATTTAAACTTTCCATTTTTTAGGAAAGAAATTGTCTGCTCCAGAGTATTATCCTGCCAGAGCAAAGATGTGTGCAGACCAGCAATGATAATAAAATCCTGATGGCCCTGAATACGGGTTTCCTCAACTCCAACAGTGCCATCATCATCGCCAGGTATCAGAGGATTAAATCCGCCTTTATTCTTGAGGCCGCCGGCAATTATCCCAAAAGGAATCGATGGGGCAGGAAACTGCTGCCAGTAATCTGTGCTATCTTTCCCTAATTTTTGACCGGCTTTGCCATACATCCATTTATACAGAAAAACATCTTCAAATCTTTCAGCCATAATAGCGCCCCGATTAGGAGGGGCGATCATTACCAGGCGGCCAAAATTCGGCTGCTTGTGTTCATCTAAATAGGCTCTGATAACGATCCCGCCCAGACTGTGAGTCACAAAATTAATACGGTCAAATTCTCGATTGACGGGCTCCAATTTTTTATCCAGAGCAGTAATTATAGAATCCATGTCAGCCTTTACTGATGGATAATGCATATTCAATACAGCATAATTCTCCTCTTGCAATCCCTTTTCCAGTTTCCACATGATAAAGGGTTTATCCTTAATGCCGTGCAATAGAACTACAAGTTGGTCATCAGAATCTTTTTTAATGTAGCGGGATGAGCAACTCAATTGAGTGAGCAATACCAGACCAAACAGAAAAACATTTCTAAATTTCACTATTCCCCGCTTTCCTGACTGAGTTCGTCAATTCGCTTCTGAGCCTCATTGGCCTGTTTGGAGGCCGGAAAATTTTCTGTAATATAAGTCAAAGTTTCAATGGCCATGTCAATGTCATTTAATTTTTTCTCGTAAATATCGGCTGCTTTGAATAAATATTCAATGGATTCCTTTTCCATAGGATAACTACGATAAAGCTGCATGAATTGGTCGATAGAATTCTTATATTGCCCGATTTCATAATAAAGATTAGCGGCTTTGGTACGGGCTTTTTTGCCAGTTGGAGAGCCTTTATATTTTTCTGCTATATCTAGATAGATGCTAACGGCCTCTTCTTTGTCTTTGATCTTTTCTTCCACTATGGCTGCGGATCGTACCATAGCCCGGGCTGTGAATTCGGAATTAGGATAGTTTTGAGCAAATTCCTGATATTTTTCCAGAGCCATATCATATTTTTCTAGATAATTTTCCAGGAGCATAGCGATTTGAAAATGGGCTTTCGGTACCATTTCAGATTCCGGGTTTTCTTCTATGAAACGGTTGTAATCAGACAGGGCTTGATCATATTCTTCAAATTCCTCAGCTCTGATTTCGGCCCTTTTGAACATAGCCTGACCGGCTTCGGGAAATTGGGGAAACAGATGGATGATCTGCTCCAGTGTGAGAAAGGCATACTGCACTTTTCCCCGTTTTTGATAATGCTCTGAGAGCAGAGCCAGCAAGCGGGCAGAATTGCGGGAATCAGGAAACAAATTGAGAAAGTTTTCCACTTCCGGTAGAAAATATTCATTAAGATCCTGATTAGGATAGGTTCGAATTTCTTTAATAAAATTGTAATATCTATTTTGGAAACTCAGATCTTCATCAATATTGTCCATGATCTTAACAATATGGCTGGAGCGCTCTTTAAAATAGCCATTCTCCAGAATCAATTTGAGCTGTTCATGTTTCATATCGCTATAGGAAGGCGAATCAGTGTAAAAATAGAGGTATTTTAAAAAAGAATGTTCGGCTTTCGCATACATTTTCTGGTTGTAATAAACCTGGGTTAAATAATACTGAACATATTCGCTCTTTCCTCGGGGCGAGTAGAGATCCAGATAATTTTTGAGAACTTCGATCTTGAATTCATTAATTGCCCGGCCGCCAATACTTACTCCTAAAATACTCCTGCGCTTTTTATCTTTATAGTCAAGCAATCGCTCTATATATTCAAAATAGCGGGCTTCGTAAGCCGAGTCTCGAACACTGTTGCGGAATTGGAATTTGGCGAGTCGTTCTTTGAAAAATTTCAGGCTATCCTGTAAATTTTGAATATATTCGTAATTGACCTTGCGCCGTTCCTCTAATTGATCCAAAAATTGATCCTGCTTCTTCTGGTATGTCTGTTTGAGAGAGTCAACTTTTCGATTGAGTTTCTCCTGATAAACCAATTGCAAAGAATCTTTGATATTTTGCCAATCAACATCCCTGTCATTTTCTTGCTCAGCCTTTTCAACGGTTAATTGACCAACTACAGCCAAAGGGGCTAAAACCACCGTTATAATTACTATAAATAATATTAATCTCTTCATATTCTCACCTATTAGTTAAAAAAAACCTGAATTACTATATAAATTAAAATATATCATTTATATAATTAAAGTAAAATTTAAAAAAAACTTTGTCTTTTAAAATAAAACTTGCAATTTTAAGGGATGTCAGAAGGCAAAGAGACATATAAACCTCCACCTAAATTAACTAACCGGGAAACTATAGGTATTGTTGCTCCTGCCAGTGCAGCAGATTCCCAAAAAACTGAAAAAGGCATTGCCTATCTTCACGATCAGGGATTTCAAACCAAATTAGCTCCCAATTTGAATCAGGAATTAAACTACCTGGCTGGAACCGATTCTGAACGGGCCCAATATTTGAATGAATTTCTCCAGGATGACGACATCTCTACTATTTTCTGCGTTCGAGGGGGCTATGGCATGATGCGTATTTTAGACCGTATTGATTTTGACGCTCTAAAAAACCGCTCACCCAAAAATATCATCGGCTACTCTGATATTACCGTTCTGCAATTTGCTTTTCTCAAAAAATTAGGCTGGATAACTTACTCTGGTCCTATGGTAGCTTCTGATATGGGTGCTGATTTTTCCAGCTATTCTGAAAAATGGCTCTGGAAAATTTTAAGGCAGGGTTCCGATTCTTTCCAACTAAAAAATCCAGAAAATAAAGATATTGAAGTCTATCGCTCAGGTTCTGCTGAAGGCCAACTTTTGCCGGGCTGTCTTACTTTGGTCAGCTGTCTACTAGGGACCCAATACTGCCCTTCTTTTGAAAACAAGATCCTGGTTATCGAAGACATTGGTGAAACCGGATATAATCTCGACCGACTTTTGACCACTTTAAAATTGCATGGAGTCTTCGAAGAAATTTCCGGCCTGATTCTAGGTTCTTTCATCAATACAAATGATGAAGAAGATGAAAAAGCCTTTCCAATAAACGAATTACTTGATGATTTAATTGGAGATTATGATTTTCCCGTTTTAACCAATTTTGCATACGGCCACATTGAGGAGAGGTTAACTTTGCCAGTTGGTGTTCATGCTCAAATGAATACAGAGCCAATCGATGTTAGAATAAATTTTCAGGAATAATTCCTACTTTGGTATAGATATTGTTAGGATATTTATTGACAATTTTTTGAAATCATGAAACCAGCAGAATCAATAAAAATCTTAATCTAAGAGTACCCATCCTACAAAGAGAATAAAATCCAAATACAAATCTAATATACAAGTGCTCATATTACATTTAGAAACAACTACAAATCATAAAATTTTCTCAATTAATGTAAAAAAGAGTTCTATTAATGAAAAAATCATTTAAAGTACAGGTCAACGAAGCCTGGTGCAAAAGTTGTGAAATTTGTGTAGAATTTTGCCCCAAAAATGTTTTTGAAATGAAAGGTTTCTACTCCCATCCGGTGCGACCGGAGGATTGCATAGGGTGCCGATTGTGTGAAAAATTGTGCCCGGATTTTGCGATCAATGTGGAAGAGAAGGAAGAAAAAGAGGAATCAGAACAGGAAAAAGTTAACCCATAATTGGAGTATTTTGTGAGCGATAAAAATACAACCAGACTAATGCAGGGAAACGTTGCCATTGCCCACGGAGCAGTAGCTGGTGGCTGCCGGTTTTTTGCCGGTTATCCCATCACGCCCTCTTCTGAAGTGGCTGAAACACTTTCGGAAACTCTTCCGGAAGTCGGTGGCACTTTTATCCAGATGGAGGATGAAATTGCCAGTATGGGCGCTGTTGTTGGCGCTTCTATAGCCGGTAAAAAAGCCATGACGGCTACAAGTGGCCCCGGTTTTTCTCTCAAACAAGAAAATCTGGGTATGGCTATAATGGCTGAAGTTCCCTCCGTAATAGTTGATGTTCAACGCGGCGGTCCCAGTACAGGACTACCGACAAAAGGTTCCCAGGGCGACGTGATGCAGGCCCGGTGGGGAACCCATGGTGACCATCCCATTATTGCAGTTGCCCCCAATTCCGTGGAAGAATGCTACTACATGACAGTTCGGGCTTTTAATCTGGCTGAAAAATATAGAACGCCAGTCGTGATTCTCACTGATGAGATAATTGCCCATTTAACTGAAAAAATCACTATTCGTCCCAATTCTGAACTGGAAATAATGGATCGGGATAAACCGGAAGATTCACCTGAAGATTATCTACCTTATAAAATGACTGATTCTGGCATTCCGCCTATGGCAAATTTTGGCGAAGGCTATCGCTATCACATTACCGGGCTGGTTCATGACGAAACCGGCTTCCCGACCAATGACTCTGAAGAAGCTACCCGCCAATTAATGCGTTTGAATACAAAATTTGACAAACATCTCGATGAAATTCTAGACTATGAAGAATTCAACACTGATGATATGGAAATTTTGATACTTGCCTATGGAGCTCCTTCCCGTTCAGCCAAGCGGGCTATGCAGGTAAGTCGTGAGCAGGGTGTCAAATCCGGTTTTATTCGCCTGAAAACAATTTGGCCTTTTGCCACCCAAAAGATCAAAGAACTGAGCCATAAGGTTGACACAATTGTTATCCCAGAAATGAATCTTGGTCAAATTGCCGGTGAAGTGGAAAGATTAACTCCTGATTCTACTTCCATTGTCAAAGTCAACCATGTTAATGGTGAAGCGATCAAACCGAAAGAAATAGTCAACGCAATCATGAATAAGGACTGATATGGATTATTTAAATTATCTAAGAAAAGATAAAATGCCCCACATCTGGTGCGATGGATGTGGTAATGGAATAATTTTGAAAGCGATCCTGCGCACAGTCCACAAACTGGGCTGGGATAAAAATAAAATTGCCCTTGTTTCCGGTATTGGGTGTTCCGGTCGTACGCCGGGATATGTGGATTTCAATACTCTGCATACTACTCATGGCCGGGCTTTATCTTTTAGTACAGGAATCAAGCTGGCTAATCCCGATATGCACCTTATTGTAGTTTCCGGTGACGGTGATGCCACAGCTATTGGCGGTAATCATTTTATCCATGCTGCCCGTAGAAATATTGATCTTAATTTAATCGTTTTTAACAATTACATCTATGGAATGACCGGCGGACAGGCTTCGCCAACAACTCCGTCCTGTAAATTTGCTTCTACAACGCCCTATGGTAATCCGGATTCACCCTTTGATATTAGTGAACTGGCTAAAGCTGCAGGAGCCAATTATGTAGCCCGTTCTACAACCTTTCATACTGCCCGAATGGATCGCTATATGGAACAGGCTTTTCAGAAAAAAGGCTTTTCAGTAGTAGAGGTTTTGACGATGTGCCCCACTTCCTACGGCCGGGCTAATAAAGAAACCGGAGCAACAGGTGCAGATATGCTGAAATACCAGAAGCAAAATAGCATATCAATTAAGAAAGCCGCTGATATGTCCGATGAAGAACTCAAGGATAAATTTGTTACCGGCGTCTATGTAGACAAAGATGAACCGACCTACCTGGAAAAATACCAGGATGTACGTGATAAAGCCAATAAATAAACTAACCGTGGAGATATACTAATGTCTTTAAGACAGGAAATAAGACTAAGTGGATCAGGCGGCCAGGGACTCATCCTGGTGGGGAAAGTACTTGCTGAAGCCGCAGCAATTTATGATGGCTTAAATGCCACTCAGAGTCAATCTTATGGACCGGAAGCCAGAGGTGGTGCCAGTCGCTCTGAAGTCATAATTTCAGATGGAGATATTGAATATCCAAAAGCGGAGAATCTTGATATTCTGCTGGCCTTAACCCAGGAAGCCTGTGACAAATACCATAAGGATCTCAAAGAGGGCGGCATTCTGATTGTCGATGAAAAAATGGTAAAGAGTCTTCCTGATGAAAATTACAAGATTGTTCAGCTGCCTATTATCAAGTCTGCTACTGAACGCCTGGGAAAATTCATTGTCGCCAATATTGTTTCTCTGGGGATAATTGTTAAAATTTCTGAGATTGTCTCCGAAGAGGCTGTTCGCCATGCTATCAAAGCCCGGGTACCCAAAGGTACTGAAGAACTCAATTTGAAAGCTTTTGAAGAAGGCATGGCACTGGCTAAAGAATGGATGAAAACCCATTCCACACTAGTGAAATAGCATTCCCATTCTGGCTCCAGTGTGCAATTACTTGAGAATTTTTCACCTTTTATATTTTGGGGTTTCCAGAATCAGAAAGATACTGGTTCCTGCTGATAGATGTCCATAAAGGGGTTTATTTCAATTCAAATAGCTTGGTAATATCTATAAAACAACTCCAGTCTTAGTTTAATTATCAAGGAGAAGCAAAATTGCAACGTAATGTTGACTATTCCACAATCGATCTAATGGGTCGCGCCTCGCAGCTGGGAAATCACCACCAAAAATATACTCTCAGCATTGAGGAGCATTACGACACATTAATTGCTCTCCTCGATGAGCATCATTTAATCGATCAAATTCGGCTCCTCAGATTTTCCGGCGCACCTGGCAAGCACATGCGAACGATCGCCAGCCTCCTTGACGACCGGCAGACTAAGCTGGATATGATCGGCTGCTACTATTCATTGCAATTTTTGCTGCTCAATTTCAAAGCCATTGACGTTCTCAAACTTGAATTATCCACAAAGACGACCAATAACTATAATATTTTGCGGGATTTTTTGGTGCGGACCGGGAATGACTTTCGGCTACTGTCCCGCTCCTATATGGCTGTTTTGCTGGAGGAGTTTCTACCAGAAAATGCTCCCGACTACAATATTTTGAGTGTGGGAACTCGAGTCGATCAGGAAGATATTGATATAGGAATCCTTGATCGAGGCAGCGAGTCCCGTCCCATTCTCACAAAAGCTTTTTCCAAACTGTATTCCGAAATGATTAAGCATGCCAGTGTGCTTCATTTTCACATTTCTGAACATATTGGCGGAAAAGGCTACTCCGCATCTATTGAAGAATTTCATGAGAATCTGGATAATAAAATCGGTGATTTTGTTCTGCTTAATGAAATGCTGAACTCAGTTTCCATAATTGGAGATGAAGATTTATTTGAAGATTTTTCCAGTGATATTCTCGCCCGTTATTATTATCAGAAGGGGCAAAATAATAAGTATCATGAAGGATTCTTGCGAGGAGTTCTGGGTGAGATTCAGGACTTGATCACCAGAGAGAATGAGGAAGAGGTACTTCATCCTAAAAAAGATGGACTGCGCCTGATCAAAGGAACTATCACAGCTTTAAAAAGCTGGAAAGGCCTTAGTGACCACAATACAACACTGGGAGTTTTACACTATCTATACAATAATGACATTCAAAATCGGGATGAATACTATCGCTTGTACCGCTCGTTAACTTTTCTGGAAACTTTTCGCTTTCTTTATCAGCTTTTTGTTGTTCAGGAAGAAGAAATCGCGCTCGAAGATGAATCCATTTTCAATCATCTGGATAAAGTCGCTGAGACCATGGGTTTCTCTGCTACCAGTTATGCCAAGCCGGCAACGCAATTGCTGATCCATTACAAAGATCATATCAAAGTCGCTAAATATGGTGCAAAAAAAATTCTAACAAATATATCCAAACATTTAAGTAATATTACAATATTTCAGACGGGAAGAAACGCTGTCAATCGGGATCTTGTCAAATACAAATCCAATATTGCCGAAGGTTTTCTGTCATCCATGGATTTTTTCTATAATACCCGCTATTGGGACGACCTTCTATCTCTGCTCAACAATAATAAGCAGCTGCTGAAAAAATTTCTCGATGATTTTAACAAAGCATCACCATCTATTGCCTGCCGTTATATAAAATGGGGTAAACGCAGTCCCTATTTGTTTATTTCAATGTTTACAATTATCAAAAAAAACCTGCCCCGCTATCTGCCCAAAGGTAATATTTACAAGCTTCAGGTTGAATTCATCAACAAACTCAAATCTACTCTTGAAGATATTGGAAATTTAGGTCAGGTGCTGGAATTTTATCCCAAAAAAATGTACAACTTTTTATTCATTCTGCCGGAGAATTTACTCAAAAAATTGATCGCTGTTCTGGAAATTCCGATCATGGATCCGGAGGTCAACAAAATTCGCAAAAAATTGCTGGATCTGTGCAATTTGACCTATTCCAGTAGCTATTATTTCAAACGCTTTATCTACAGGGTTTTCAATACCTACCAGTCCTACTTAATTGATTTTAACAATCCCAAAAAATTTCGTGAAATCAGTGAGGGGTTACTCAAAAATATAGAAAATTTCAATTCTACAGAAGAACAGATAAAACGGCTGGGGACTTATTATGATTTTGAATTTATGCGGCTGGGGATCAATGCAATCAATGGTACTTTTTTTGGTACTCTGAATCGGGAATTCACTATTTTTTCTGATAACTACATTCAAATTCTGTTTGAATTGTGCCGCAAAGATGTCAAAAAGTCCTATGATAATCCACCCTTGACCAAGGATAAATTGGGCCTGTATGTAGCTGGTGGCCATGCCCGCAAACAGGCTTTTGAAGATGATTATGATCTCATTATCCTTCTCAACTCAACCAACAAAAGGCAAAAGAAGTTCTCCAATCAGATCATAGTCAAAATGAACAAGCACATTATCAGGCGCTCTATAATGCCCCATTATAAATTTGCTGACCGGTTTACCAGTTATGTCACTACTTTTCAGGATTTGAAGGATTTCTTCAAAAATCCAACAGAAGACAGTTTCGTTGATAAATCGCAACTGCTAGGAGCCCGTCTAGTGTATGGTAGTGACCATTTTCAGGAAGATTTTCTTAATCAGTTAATAAAGCCATTTATTTTTGAGCAAAAAGAGGAGTTTATTTCTTCTTTGCTTCTGGAAATTCGCAACCGAAATAAATTTCACGAAGATACCAAATATCTCAATGTAAAAGAAAGTCCCGGTGGATTGAGGGATGTTGAAAATTTTCTATTCATTTTAAAGGCCCATTATGAAATTGCTGATCCGGTTTCCAGCAAACTGTTTTCAACTTTGAGCTATAAAATGCCGGAAAAAGAAACCGTCTTCAACCAGATCTTCTCCAATTATTATTTTCTCAAGCAGGTGCGGGATCTGTACCACCTCATGATTTCTGACGAAGACCAGTTGCAAATGAAATATCTGGACGCTATTGTTGATCCTTTGAAAAAATCGGGTAATAAAGGTTTTGAGAACAAATCAGAGCTGGAAAATAAGATCATATCTTCATTAAATAAAACTGCTCAGCATATCCGCAATATTCTAAATTCTAAAGGTTATTATTTGGATTATGATCCCAGTGTGCCTGATAAAATTGCTTCCCAGTATTGAGATAATCAGCAATTCCCCAAAATCATTTTAATTTTAACTTCACACCAAAAATTCTGCCTTCCGGATTTCCTTTCTATTTTTAATTTAATTGTTGACCAAAATATTATAAATTATATATAGACTAAATTTGATATGAGGATATTATGTACAACTATAGAGATAATTCCCATTCCTATGGATATAGAGTTCGCCCCGGTTTTGACAAGGAATCTGCAGTAACCCAACTAATTATTGCTAATGCAATTGCCTTCCTGGTTTTTCTCCTGGCCCCTCGTTTTATTACCAATTTTTTAGGATTAAAACCGGTCTGGACATGGGGGAGATTCTTTATATGGCAACCAGCAACCTACATGTTTATCCACGGTGGGTTCTGGCATATTTTTATTAATATGTTTATTCTATGGATGTTTGGCAAAGAGATAGAAACTATCTGGGGTAAAAAGGAATTCCTGAAATATTACTTTATCACCGGTATTGGTTCTGGTTTGATAACCCTGATTTTCAGCTGGAATTCACCTATTCCTGTTGTAGGGGCAAGCGGTGCTATTTACGGTTTACTGGTTGCTTTTGGTATGATGTTTCCCAGCCGCCGAATCTATCTGTGGTTTTTATTTCCTATTCAGGCCAAATATTTAGTTATAATTATGGGAGTAGTTACTTTCTTTTCCACTTTTTCCGGTCAACAATCAAATGTAAGCCATCTCACCCATCTTGGTGGGCTTCTGATTGGATTCCTCTACATGTATTTCAAAGGCGTGGATATTAATATTCCAACCCTTAATATTCCGAAGATTAATATTAAATTCAAAAATCCTTTTCGCAAAATCATTCGCAAGGTCGATAAAGAAGAGTCTCGATCTGAGACCACTACAGAAGAGTTTGATACCGACCTTACATTAAAGGAACAGATGGATGAAATTCTGGACAAGATAAATAGAGAGGGCTATGAAAATCTAACCAAACAGGAAAAACAAACTCTCTACCTGGCCAGTCAATATTTTGCTAAAAAGAATAAGGAAAATTAACTCATAGTTCTGTCAATCAACAAAAATATAAGTCTAAATTTTTATCATTAATAAATTCGGTAGGGGGAAAATATGATCAAAAAAGTTAGACTATTAATCCCAATATTACCAATATTATTAGTTAATCTCATTTCAGCCCAAATTATTATTACACTGGATAACGATACTACTGGTTTTGAAGTTACTGACGGTTGGCTGTTCAAAGACCTAAGAGAAAGTTACGGGGGCACAGCCTATTTTAAAACAAAAGGCTCTGGAGATGAAAAGGTAACCTGGAATTTCAACCTGAATTTTCCAGGGACCTACAAAATTGAAACCTATTCTATTGATTACGAATTTGCCAAAGACTCGCGCTGGACTGTTCATACAGAATCGGGAGACTCTCTGATCAAAGTCGATCTTTATCATTCGCCGGATTGGAATACTATCGGTACTTTTCAGTTATCCGATTCATCTTCAGTATCGACCACAGATTACTTTGAAAGCGATAGTGGCCAATATGTGATTGCTGATGCAATT
>JAIPJV010000039.1 GCA_021734005.1 Fidelibacterota bacterium | reverse complement strand
GACGTTGTGAATCATTAAAATATGCAGGAACAGTGATAACTGCCCGGTCAATTTTCTCTCCTAATTTTTCTTCAGCAGTTCTTTTCATCTTCTGCAGAATCATAGCGCTGATTTCGGGAGGAGAATAGACCTTGTCTTCAACTTTGATACGAGCATCACCTTTATCACCTTTGACTACGTCAAAATGAACTTCAGAACGCTCATTTTTAACTTCATCATATCTTCTTCCCATAAATCTTTTAATGGAATAAAGGGCACGTTTATGATTGGTAACAATCTGTCTTTTTGCGGTATCTCCGACAACCCTTTCACCATCTTTTTTGAATACTACAACTGATGGAGTAGTGGAATGTCCTTCGGAATTTTCCAGTACTTTAGGCTCTCCACCTTCCATAACAGCGACACAGGAATTAGTTGTTCCTAAATCGATTCCTATTATTTTTCCCATATGTTACTCCTTTATTTGTTTATTTGAATTTTCATTTTCATATACTCGCTAATTTTAGACACAAATCCTATGCCATAGTCTTATTAAGACATATAGTCATAATATTTCTTGTGGGAAGGCTGTTTGTCACCACAAGATGAAAAGTTGACAAACCTTTTTGGTATAATTGGGCAAAATAGCAATTTATTAAATTTTCAATGTTGTGTTAATTATGACTTCCGCTAAAATCGGTAGGAAGGGAAAAATTAACAAAAATCGCCTGAGCAAAGCCCCGGTGGGATTGGATAGAGAGGACGATGTTATTATGCTCCGGGTTTCACCTGAAGCTACTCAAATTGAACCACATTCGTAGTCCTAGTTTATTTCGATTGAGTGGGTAAGATAACATAATAATCTGGGACTTTTTCAAAACAAAGGGTTTTGTAAATTTTTCAGCAGACTTCATAATCAACATACTCAGAAAATTTTTGTAACTCGATATAGATTCGCAGTTTTTTTTAATTTGAATATTCACAGAATAAAAAGTCTCCGCAAATTAATTCACGGAGACTTTAATAAAAATATTAGAAATATTTTAGATTACATTGAATAGTTCACTGATTCAGTTTTAAGGGCTTCAATAGCCTTCTGATCATCTTGTTTGAAAATGATTTTACCTTTCCGGGCGGAAACTTTGATAACACCGGATTTTTTTAGTTTACTCTTGAGAATATTATCAGCCAGGGGTTCTTCGATCATCTCACGGATAGCCCGGATAATAGAACGAGCTCCATACTTTTGTTCGTATCCTTCTTCAATTAGAAGTTCTTTAGCCTTTTTGTCAATCTTGATTTCAGTATCAGATGAACGCAGATTTTTAACTATTTTTGCAATCTCGAGATCAATTATTTTGGCAATATCTTCTTTTGTCAGGCTATTAAAAATGATTCTTTCATCAAGACGGTTAAGTAATTCAGGACGGAATAATTTTTTCAATTCTCCCTGAATCTTGTCTTTAACTATTTTTTGTTTATTTGTAGCAGCGGAAAAACCAATGCCTTCGCCTTCAATCTTTTTGGTTCCAATATTAGAAGTTAGAATGATAACAGTATTTTTAAAATCAATCTTCCGGCCAAAGCTGTCTGTCAAAATACCTTCGTCAAAAATCTGAAGCAGTATATTGAAAACGTCATGGTGAGCCTTCTCAATTTCATCAAATAGAACAACGGAATAGGGACGCCTTCTAACTTTTTCGGTGAGTTCTCCGGCTTCATCATAGCCAACATAGCCGGGAGGTGCTCCGACCAGTCGGGAAACAGCAAATTTTTCCATATATTCTGACATATCAACTTTGATCAAGGCATTTTCAGTGTTGAAAAGAAATTTAGCAAGGACTTTTGCCAGCTCGGTTTTTCCAACACCTGTTGGCCCCAGGAATAGAAAACTGCCAATTGGACGATCTGGGCTTTTCAAGCCAGCCCGGGCATGTCGAATTGTTCGCGATATTTTATTAATAGCATGATCCTGACCAATCACCGATTTACTGAGCTCATCTTCCATTCCAATTAATTTTTTATTTTCATCGGATTTGATCCGGTTAACAGGGATTCCTGTCATCATGGTAACTACATCTGCCATATCGTCTTCAGAAACATAGATCGGCTCATCTCCTTTTTCTTCCTTCCACTGGGATTTTTTCTCAGCAAGTTGATTCTGTAATTTTTTCTCAACATCCCGGAGTTGAGCAGCTCTCTCAAATTTTTGAGATTGAATTACTTTTTCTTTCTTTTTCTCCAGATTGTCTATTTTTTGTTCTAATTCAACTATGTCATCAGGAACCACGACATCACGAATATGGACACGGGAACCAGCTTCATCCATGACATCAATGGCTTTATCTGGCAAATATTTGTCAGTAATATATCTTTCACTGAGATCAACAGCAGCTTCCAGGGCTTTTTCAGTATATTGGATTCTGTGGTGATCTTCATAGCGTTTTTTCAAGCCTTTTAAAATATCAAGAGTTTGATCGCGAAGAGGCGGATTAACAAGTATTTTTTGAAATCGGCGTTCCAGCGCACCATCTTTTTCAATATGTTTCCGGTATTCTGTAAGGGTTGTAGCTCCGATACATTGCAATTCACCTCTAGCCAGAGCAGGTTTCAGCATATTAGAAGCATCGAGGGAAGTTCCAGCGCCACCAGCACCAACAATTGTATGCAACTCATCAATAAATATAATTGTATCATTGGCTTTTTCCAGGTCTTTCATTATAGCTTTCATACGCTCTTCAAATTGGCCACGATATTTTGTGCCTGCTACAAGAGCGCCCAGATCGAGCGAGATTACTCGCTTGCCCTGCAAAATCTTGGGAACTTGACCTTTTATAATATTGGTTGCCAGACCTTCAACAATGGCAGTTTTACCAACACCTGGTTCACCAATCAGAACAGGACTATTCTTCTTGCGGCGAGCTAAAATTTGACTGACGCGTTCAATTTCCTGCTCCCTGCCAATCACAGGATCCAATTCGCCATTCGTGGCTTTTTCTGTGATATCCTGGGAAAAATGATCCAGAGCAGGAGTTTCTTTTTCGCTCTTCTTATTTTTGGTTTTTGTGGAAATTATGGGTGATTTGATAGAACTCTTGAAATTGGAATAACTAACTCCGGCTTCAGATAAAACTTTGTTGGCAATTCCATCATCAATTTTCAAAATCGATAGAATGACATGCTCATCACTGATTGAACCCGAACCTGCGCTTTTGGCCTCTTTGTAAGCACTGCGCAAAATTTGTTCTGCATTTTTGGAGAGGGGAATTGGTCCCAGAACCGGTTCATTAGCATCATTGCTAACAAGATTTTCCACCTTGTTTATTAATCGGTCAGTATTAATATTTAGATTGCTCAAAATGTCTGTTACTGAAGTGCTAGAGCGCTTTAACAGCCCTAAAAGAAGATGTTCAGACCCGACATATTCCTGATCGAGTCGGCGGGCTTCATTTCGGGCTAATTTGATTAATTGTTGTATTCTTTTTGAAAAATTGGCTTTCATTTATATATTTATCCTTTTTATCTCATTTATCTATTACAAGCTAAATCATTAATTGATTTATTTCAACCCAATTGTGTATTAAAGTTAGAAATTATTTTGAATTAATCAGGCATTTTTTTCAAATTAATTGTGCGATGACAACGTTCAGCAATATTTGGGTTGTGAGTTGCTAAAATAAAGGTGTTGCCAAATCTGTCATTGAGCTCAAAGAGCAAGTCGATCAGTCTTTTGCTGTTTTCAAGATCAAGATTCCCCGAAGGTTCATCTCCTAGAATTACATAAGGATTGTTAATTAAGGCTCGAGCAACAGCAACACGCTGTCTTTCACCACCGGAAAGTTGGGAAGGCTTGTGATTCAAGCGGGGAGTTAGACCAACTCTATCCAGCATCTGCCTGGCTTTTTCGATTTTTTTCTTTTTGGAATCTTCATAAATAATGGACGGCAAGTAAACATTCTCCAGAGCAGTGAATTCAGGCAATAGGTGGTGAAATTGGAAAACAAAACCGATATTTTTATTGCGGAATTTGGCCATTTCACTGTCAGAAAGAAGGAAAGGGTTCTTACCATTAAAAAAAACTTCTCCATCATCAGGTTTATCAATTGTTCCGACAAGATTCAGTAGGGTTGATTTTCCAACTCCTGACGGGCCCATTATTGCAAGAATCTCTCCTCGATTAACACTGAAAGTAAGATCAGAAAGTACGGTAATATCCTCACCCTGACTATGATAGGATTTGGACAGATTTTTGATTTTTAGAATTTCGTTTTTGTCAGATTTATTTTTCATAATTAATAGCCTCCAGGGGGACCAGAGAACTGGCTTTTTTGCTGGGATACAACGTGCCCAGGTAGATTAAAATTAATCCGGTTACCATTATCAAAATAATATCAATCACCTTAATTTCTACAGGAACATAGGGTATAAAATAGACAGATGGCAAAGGAATAATTTTGTAAACCTGCTGAATATAGCAAATTAAGGAGGACAAGATTATTCCAGTTCCCAGTCCAATTGAACCGGTAAAAAATCCCAGTCTAAGAAAAATTGTCTTAAGTTGTTTTCTATTCATTCCCAAAGCTTGTAACATCCCAATTTCATTGATCTTTTCCATAACCATCATGACTAATGAACTTGTTAAATTAAATATGGCGACCAGCACAATAAAGCTGAGCGCAATAAAACTTCCATATTTTTCCAGTTTCATAGCCCCGAACAAGGACTTATGCAATTCTTCCCAGCTTTTAACCAATAAATCCGGCTTAAGTTCCTTTTCAAAAATCGATTGCTTGTTCTCAATTCCTGAATAATTATCAAAAGTAATATCGATCCCGGAATAATTCTGACCCATTCTAAAAATACGTCGGGCCTCTGAAATTTCTACAAAACCGGCGCCATTATCATAATCGAAAAGATCTAATCTATAAACTCCGGCCAGGCGAAATTGGCCAACGTAGGGAATATTTACAGTTCCACCAATATTGGTAGGATTAATTATATTGACAGTGTCACCAATGAAAAGTCCTAATTTGTCAGCCAGGCGAAATCCGAGGAGAATACCAGGCATATCTGATGATTCGCTGGAAAAATCTGAACTCCCTCTCATAATTGACTGTCTATCAGTAAAAATATTTTGTTTTGACAATTTGTCAATACCTTTTAACCTAATGGCAGAATTTATTCCATTGGAACTCAAAATGGCTTTGCGAGTCACAAATGGTGAAATTTTATCCATTTTGAATTCATGTTGGTTGGCAATTGAGCTAACTTTTTGGACTGTCTGATCGGTTATATTTTTTCCAGTAATTTTTAAATGGGATTCAATATTTATTACCCGTTCTGCTATCTCGTTTTCAAAACCATTTAGGACACTGAGCGTGATGACAAGAGCAAAAGCCCCCAGACCGATTCCAATAATAGAAACCCAGGAGGTGAAAGATACCAGTCCTGTTTCTTTTTTGGATCTGAAATATTTTAATGCTATCCAGGTTAAAGTTGATTTTTTCATTGTGTTCCTGATCTATTCATAGTGCATAACTTCGCCCGGGAAAACGCTGCTAGCTTTGTAAGCCGGATAAATTGTTGTTAATAATGAGCAAATAAGAGCAGCTCCGCCAATAATGATAAAATCTTTGATTCTCAGTAAAATTGGAACATTTTTCATAAAATAGACATCTTCAGGTATTGATATGATTCCATAACTATTTTGTAACCAGGCCAAAAACAGAGCAAGACCAAATCCAAGTAGAACTCCGCCTAAGCCAATGAGCACAGATTCCTGAACAAATATACTGATTATCTGAGTTCGATTGAGTCCCAGACTTTTTAGCACGCCAATATCTTTCGTCTTCTCAATGACGATCATTGTCAGAGCACTAACAAGATTGAACAACGCTACCAGAGCAATTAAACCAAAAACAAGTATGATAGGAAAGCGCTGAACTTTGAGCCATTTGAAAAGATTTTTGTGCAGATCATCCCAGCTAAAAGCATGATAGGGAAAGCCGAGTTCCTCGTTGATCTTGGCTGCAATCTGACTGGCATTATCAGGGTCGGTTACATTCATCTGAAAACCGGAAAAATTATTCATGTCAAAAAGATCCTGACAGGCTTCCAGATTGGTATAGACAAAAATGTCATCGTATTCTGCAATGCCGGAATGATATATCCCGTTCAATGTGAACTTGCCAATTTTTGGACTACTGGAAAAAGAACTTTTCTGCTTAATATTAAAAAGATAGACTTGGTCTCCAATATCAGCTTCCAGGTAATTGGCTAATTTCCGGCCCATTAAAATACCGTTAGATCCTTCTTTTGTCTTGAGCTCAACTTGACCTTTGACCAAAAATCGGGATATATTAAGCGTCTTTTTGATGTCCTTATTGCGAATTCCTTCTACAATAACGCCATCGGTATTTTTGCCTTTTCTGATGATTACATTGCGGTGAATATAAGGAACAATTGTTTGAATGGCTTTGATGCTATCAAGTTTTTGGTAAACAGTGTGGGTGGAGTCCATGGAATCTTTGTAAAGCAGACGTAAGCGAACATGAGAATCAAAATTGATCAATTTGCCTTTTAATTCTTTTTCAAAACCGTTCAGTACAGAAATTGTTAATATTAAGGCGGCCACTCCGATTGCCAGGCCAACGGTAGAAATAATGCTGATGAATGAGATGTAGCCCACCTTATGACGGCTGAATAAATGGCGTTTTGCTATAAAGGAAGAAATTTTCATAATGAAGCTATTTTATTGCCTCATCTGGGGGAATAGGAGGACATCCCGAATGGAATTTTGATTGGTCAAAAGCATTACCAACCGATCAATACCAATTCCAACTCCTCCAGTAGGAGGCATTCCATATTCCAGTGCTTCCAGAAAATCTTCATCAAGAGAATGGGCTTCTTCATCACCGGAATCGCCAAGTCTTTTCTGACTTTCCATACGTTCTCTCTGGTCAAGCGGGTCATTGAGTTCGCTGAAAGCATTCACAAATTCCTGCTGACCAATAAATAGTTCAAAACGCTCGACAAGATTTTTGGAACCATCTCTTTTTAGTTTTGCCAGCGGAGAAATGGCTTTGGGAAGATCAGTGACAAAGGTTGGCTGGACAAGTTCCGGCTCTACAAATTCATCAAAAAGATACTCAATGAAACTGCCATAATGATCCTGAGGTTCAACTTCCATACCTTTCTGTTTACAGATTTCTTTAAGTTCATTTGCATCGGCTTCTGACACATCCTGACCTGTGTATTTTTCGATCAACTCAAACATAGAATGCCGGGCAAAAGAGTGCTCAAGATCGATTTCATGCCCATTGAATTCAAAAGTGGTTTTGTCCAATTTTTCTGCCATGAATTTGAAAAATTTCTCAACAAAATCCATCATGTATTCATAATCCACATAGGTTTGATAAAATTCCAGAAGAGTAAATTCCGGGTTGTGATTGCGGTCAACACCTTCATTGCGGAAATTTTTTGATAATTCGTAAACACGATCGAAACCACCGATGACCAGGCGTTTTAGATAAAGTTCGTCAGCAATTCTCAAGTAAAATTCAGAATTGAGAGCATTGTAATAAGTCTTGAAAGGACGAGCATTGGCTCCACCATAAAGAGGCTGCAAAATAGGTGTCTCAACTTCTAAATAATCATGTCCATTGAGAAAATTCCGGGTCCATTCTACAATTTTACTGCGGGTTTCGAATATTTGTTTTACATCAGGATTGACGATCAGATCCAGATATCTTTTGCGATAGCGGAGTTCCTTGTCGCTGAAAGAATCATAGGTTTTGTCGTCAGATTCCTTGACAATTGGTATGGGGCGGATGCTTTTGGTTAAAATATCCAGATTTTCTACAAAAATTGTTATCTCACCGGTTCTGGATTTCATGACTTTTCCGGTAACTCCAATTATATCGCCAATATCGAGAAGATCAAACAATTTATACTGATCTTCGTCAATTTTATTTTTTTGGACATAGATCTGAAGATTGGTTTGATTATCCCGCAGGTCGCAGAAGTTGGCTTTCCCCATTCTTCGAATAGCAACTAATCTTCCGGCTGTCTTTATTGTGACTTCTTCTTTGAGCTCTTCATAATTATCAATTATTTCAGCAGCTGTATGAGTCCGATCAAATTTATAGTCATAGGGATTAAAACCTAATTCTTTTATTTTTTCTACTTTTTCTATTCTTACTTCTCTGATTTCCTGTAAGGATTTTCCTTCAGAATTGTTTGTGCTCAAGTCTTACTCCTTGTTGTTTTGATTTTGCAGTAAAAATGTTTTGATAAATTTATCAATATCGCCGTCCATGACAGCATCGACATTACCTTCTTCTAAGTTGGTGCGATGGTCCTTGACTTTGCGATAGGGATGAAATACATAGGATCGAATCTGATTTCCCCAGGCGATATCTTTTTTATTATTTTCCATTTTATTACGTTCTTTTTCCCGCTCTTCTTTCTTTTTCTGATAGAGGCGGGCTTTCAACAATTTCATAGCAGTATCTTTGTTTTTATGCTGGGAGCGTTCATTCTGGCACTGGACTTTGATTCCGGTTGGTTCATGGATAATGCGAATTGCTGATTCGGTTTTATTGACGTGCTGACCACCGGCTCCGCTAGCCCGGTAGGTGTCAATACGGAGGTCATTTTCATCAATATCTACTTCGATAGTATCGTCAATTTCCGGATAGACAAAAACTGAGGCAAAAGAAGTGTGTCGTCTTTGATTTGAGTCAAAAGGTGAAATTCTGACCAGTCGGTGAATACCAGCTTCAGCTTTTAGATAACCATAGGCATATTCACCTTTAACCTGCAATGTCACGTCTTTGATTCCGGCTTCTTCGCCTTTCATAAAATTCAATTCTTTGTATTCGTAATCATTTTTATCCATCCAGCGGGTGTACATTCTCAAAAGTATTTCAGCCCAGTCCTGTGATTCTGTTCCGCCTGCACCGGGGTGGATACTTAGAATTGCATTTTTATCATCATCTTCACCGCTCAACATATTTTCCAGTTCGATGTGCTCAACCTCTTTTTTTAAGGCGGGCACCATTTCCTGCAATTCGGCCTGCATATCCTCGTCATCCTCAGCCAGCATTGCCAATTCTTCCAGATCGTCGTAGCGATCCTTCAAGTCATGAAATTTTTTAATAATATTTTCTAGAAATGTAAGGCGTTTTGATACTTTGCGAGCTCTTTTTGTATCGTCCCAAAAATTTGGTGAAGAAGCCTCTTCCTGTAGTTTTTGTTTCTCTTTTACTTTGTTTTCCAGGTCAAAGTAACCCCCGAAGTCTCTCAATACGAGGTTGTAGATTGTCGATCATTTCGTGAATGTCGATTTCAGATGTCATGAAAAGTCCTCAATTATTTATTTCATTTTGTCTTCTGAAGGATGAATTAAGTGGGAATATTTAAAATTTGACAGGGCTACATAAGTTTTTGTGCCTTCTACTCCCTGCCAGGATTGAATTCTGTTGAGAAGATACTCCAATGATTCTGTACTTTCGGTATAAATTTTTACAATATGAGAACTATCTCCAGTTATAGAGTAACATTCAGTAATATCGTCTTCATCATTGATCTTATCGAGGAAATGTCTGTATTTGTAGTCATTAGAGTGGGAGTAGAAAATATGGACAAAGGCAGTAATATCTTTGCCTAATTTTTGATGATCTACCTCGGTATAATAGCCTTTGATAATGCCATTTTGCTCGAGCTTTTTTATCCGTTCACTGACAGCAGGTATAGTTAATTCAACTTTTTCAGCAATTCGATTTCTCTGTACTCTACCACTTTCCTGTAGAATATTTAATATCTTTACATCAATTTCGTCTAACATGTGTCCTCCAGACTAAAAGTACATTCTTTTACTATCCGGAAATATAGTAATATCTAATCATAAAATAAATAGAAAAAACTCCCAATATGCGGGAAACCCAGGATAAGTAACGATATATTTTGCTGCTAGTACTGGAGGGAACGATGACAACAGAATTGTCAGGCACCAGGGGAATGGCAACATTTTTTCCCTTATTTATATAAGGAGCGATATCTACGTTATTGATTTTGCCACTGTTGCCTGTGATTATTTTTATTTTGGAAAAATTGGCATCCTTGGTAGGACCTTCAGCAAGCGATAGCAGAGTAATTAGATCCACTTCTTTACTAAGATAATAAACACCCGGTCTTTTGACCTCACCCCAAAGATTTACCTGGATTGTATCACTCTGCCGGGCTTCAGTAAAATAATATTCAGATTTTATCTGTCTTTTCTGATCCTGCTGGAGCATATTTTTGTTTTGCCCGAACAAGGATGAAAAAATTATAATAAAGACGGCCAGGTATTTCAACTTGATAATTGAATCCTCTTATTGGATTGTGAAATAATTCCAGTATGATACTGCACCGGAAATATCTCGATTATATTTATCGACCATTGAAACTGAATGAATCCTCCAGCGATATATCGGGCCTTTTTGCAAATCTTTCCCTTTGTCATCAAAATTGTATTCCACTATTTGTTCCCGGCTTCCATAGCTGGGTCGGTTAAAGCGGCTGATCCAAATAATTTCTGAAGTTTCCAAATTCTGCAATTCAATAATATACTCATTAGTAAGATTGGTAAAATCATACCATTGAAAAGCAGTCTGGTCAGCATTAATTTCACCATCAGGAGCCACAAGGTCAACCTTTTCAGTTAACATATAGCGAATTGTATCAGAAGTTTTACTTTCATTACCATTAAAATCATAAGCAGTCAGATAATAAAAGTAATTGGTGTAATAATTTATCAAAGTATCTACATAGTTTTTATATTGCGAAATATTTGTAAGAACTTCAATAGTATCCAGAATTTTAAATTCGCTATCCCGGCTGTCAACAGCTCGATAAAGATAATACCCTCCAATATCGTCTTCATTGTTTGAATACCATTCTAGATAGACTCCTTTATAATAGTCGGCTGGACCAATTCCGGATTGGGAGGTATCAGTTGGTAATGTTTGGGGGATGAATTGAGGAGTTGACGGAGCTTCCGGATCCTCCAGATTTTGCCCAAAATCCAAAATATCGCAGTTTATGAATAAAACAAGCAGAGTAAAGACCAAAGATAATTTTTTTACCATACTAATCCTCCTCCAATTCTATGAAGTGCACCTAGATCATGGCTTTTAAAGCTGTAATCCAGATGAATCAATTTATTCATAAAATTGAATTTCAAGCCCAACCCAATGGCTGGATTACCAGCATTGATTCCGGCTCTTAGGGCTATTTTTTGTAATAAAATAAATTCTGCTCCATAACGGACTGTATTATAGCGGGAATCAATTTCAGAGGCAATATTTACTGTAGAATTGTAAAATTTCAAGGGCTGAGAATAGGCCATGGAAAAAACGGTGGATAAGGGAATTTTATCCTGTTTTTTAGTATTCCAATAAACAGTTG